>CAYRLT010000199.1:0-11355 GCA_964425095.1 uncultured Luteolibacter sp. | reverse complement strand
CAAGGAAGCCACCCGTTCGGGCACTTCCATCGGAATCGTGGACATGGTCATTCCCGAAGAGAAAAAGGAAGTCATCGCCAAGGCTTACGAAGAAGTCGACAAGGTCACCAAGCAATACCGCAACGGCGTCATCACCGACGGCGAGCGCTATCAGAAAGTCGTCGACGTCTGGACCGGTGCCACTGACACCATCGCCAATGCGCTCTATCGCAAGATCGAGTTCAACGAAGGCAAGGAAAAGGCATCGCCACTCTTCATGATGGTCGATTCCGGTGCGCGGGGTAACAAATCCCAGATCAAACAGCTCGGCGGTATGCGCGGCCTGATGGCCAAGCCCTCCGGTGAGATCATTGAGCGCCCGATTATTTCGAACTTCCGCGAAGGACTCTCGGTGCTCGAATACTTCATCTCCACTCACGGCGCTCGTAAGGGTCTGTCCGATACCGCGCTCAAAACCGCGGACTCCGGATACATGACCCGCAAGCTCGTCGATGTGGCGCAGGATGTCATCATCACCCAACAGGATTGCAACACCGCCAATGGCATTTCCGTGGCAGCGATCTTCGACGGCGACGAAGAATCCGCTTCGCTGGAAACCCGCATTTACGGCCGCGTTTCCTGCGAGCTGATCAAGGATCCCGTTAGCGGAGAAATCCTGGTCAACGTGGATGACGTCATCAACGAGAAGCAAGCCAAGGCCATCGAGCGCATCGGTGTTCTCACCCTCAAGATCCGCTCGGTCCTCACCTGCGAATCCGAGCGCGGTTGCTGCGCGAATTGCTACGGACTCAACCTCGCCACCGGCCTGCCGGTGAAAATCGGGGAAGCGGTCGGCATCATCGCCGCTCAATCGATCGGCGAGCCCGGCACCCAGCTCACCATGCGGACCTTCCACGTCGGTGGTGTGGCCGCTGCCACCTTCAAGCAGCCGATCATCAAGATCAAGAACACCGGCCGCCTCGTTTACAAGGACCTCCGCACCGTTCAAGCTGCCGATGGCACTTGGGTTGTGCTCAACAAAAACGGCTCGGTCTCCATCCGCGATAAGGCCGGTCTTGAACTTGAAAGCCATGTCATTGTCATCGGTTCCATCATCTCCATCAAGGATGGCGAGGATGTGAAGAAGGGCGATACCGTCGTCACTTGGGATCCTTACAACGTGCCCATCCTCACGGAAAAGGGCGGTAAGGTTGAATTCCGCGACATGATTTCCGGCATCACCGTGACCAACGAAACGGACAAAGAAACCGGCAAAAAGGGCATGGTCGTCACCGAGCACAAAGAAGACCTTCACCCGCAAGTCGTCATCTTGGATGAGAAGACCAAGGAAGTGAAAGCCAGCTACTCGATCCCCGTCGGCGCCCACCTTTCCGTCAAGGAAGGCCAGATCGTCACCGGTGGTATCCAGCTCGCCAAGACTCCCCGCAAGGTTGCCCGCACCAAGGACATCACCGGTGGTCTGCCGCGTGTTGCCGAGCTTTTCGAAGCCCGCAAGCCCAAGGATTCCTGCGTTATTTCCAAGATCGAGGGCGAAGTTTCCTTCGGCACCAACGTTCGCGGCAAGAAGCGCGTCGTCGTCACCCACGCCGAGACCGGCGAGCAACAGGACCACTTGGTCCCGATGGGCAAGCACATCATTGTCACCGATGGCGACAAGGTGAAACGCGGCGATCAAATCACCGAAGGCCCCGTGTCACCGGAAGACTTGCTCGAAGCCTGCGGCGCTCAGGAACTCCAAGAACACTTGGTCAACGAAGTGCAGTCCGTTTACCGCGTCCAAGGCGTGGAAATCAATGACAAGCACATCGAAGTCATCATCCGTCAGATGCTGCGCAAGGTGAAGATCACCGATCCCGGCGATGCCGATCAGTGGCTCTGGGGCGACCAAATCGACCGCACCAACTTCAAGCTGGTCAACCAAGCGATCATCGCGAACGGCGGCAAACCTGCCGAAGCGGAACCCGTCCTCCTTGGCATCACCAAGGCCTCGTTGGAAACCGAATCGTTCATCTCCGCCGCATCGTTCCAGGACACCACCCGGGTCCTCACCGAAGCGGCGACCTTGGGCAAAGTCGATTACCTCACCGGTTTCAAGGAAAACGTCATCATGGGTCACCTGATTCCGGCCGGCACCGGCTTCCCGTGCCATCGCGATTCGGAGTTCGAGTTCACCGTCGAGGAACCCGAGCCCGTGGTTCACACTCCGGAATCCATCGAGGATGACGAAGACGTAGCCACCGCCTGATTTACAGGTCTTACAGAATATCCAACAAAAGGGGAGGGGGCATGCGTGCCCCCTCTTTTTTGTGTAACCCTTCTGACTAACTTGATCTTGTGAATACGGAGCGCAGGCTTCAGCCCAATGCCTTTAAGAATTCGGTTCCAGACCGCGCTCCGTATTCACAAGATCCACTGGATTATGCGGATACTGAGATTTGCGCACGGGAAGTGGAGGCCCTTGTGATGCGGATCGAAAACGGAATTCCCACCTGAGATGGCGGTTTTTCAAAGGATCGTCCGCAGACACCGTGCCGCCTCCGCAATGGATGGCGAGGATACGCGGCGGGTCGGCGGGCGCTGGAACCCACCCGGTATTCCGGTGGTTTACATGTCGGTTTCCCGAGCCTTGGTGGCACTGGAAAGCCTGGTCCACGCAGGGCGCGATGTCATTCAACTCGACTGGTCGGTCATTTCCGCCGATGTACCGGAGGATTGGATCGAGAAAACCGAAGTCGGCAATCTCCCCCTTGGCTGGAACGCGCTGCCCTCGTCGCTGGTTTCCAGCGAATTCGACGCGGAATGGGTCAGAGCGGGACGCAGGCTCGCGATTCTCCTCCCCAGCGCGATCATTCCGGAGGAACAAGTATTGATGCTCAACGTCTGGCATCCGGATTTTCCCAAACTGGAAATCACCCCGCCGAGAAACTTTCGGTTCGACCACCGTCTGGGGTGAGCATTTTTCATTCTAAGTTGATTCCCGCGCGATCCGCCCCAAAGCTCCCGCCATGCCCGATGCCATTTACGTCCGCGACGCCTTCGCGAGAATTGCCGATCGCTATGTGCTCACCAATCACGTCCTGAGTTGCGGCATGGACATCTGGTGGCGCAAAGTCGTCACCGCCCGCATCCGCCGATGGAAACCCAAGTCCTTGCTCGATGTGGCGTCGGGCACCGGCGATCTCGCTCTGGAAATCCAAGACCATTGCCCGGATTGTGACGTGATCGCCTCGGATTTCTGCGCGGAAATGCTCGCCCACGCCGCCAGTCGCGGAGTCGCCCACACGCTCGTTGCCGACGCCCTGCAACTGCCATTCCCGGATGGGGAATTCGACGTCGTCACCGTCGCCTTCGGTCTCCGCAACATGGCGGATTACCCAGCCGCCCTGCGCGAAATGCTCCGCGTCCTGAAGCCCGGTGGTCACTTGCTGATCCTCGATTTCTCATTGCCCGGCGGCATCCTCCGCGGGCCTTACCGGCTCTACCTCCACCACGTTTTACCGCGCATGGCCGGCTGGCTAACCGGCCAACGCGACGCCTACGAATACCTCGGCGGATCGATCGAAGCATTTCCTTCTGGCGATGCGATGCGCGACTTGCTGGAAACCTGCGGATTCACCGCCACCGATGTCAGCCCGCTCACCGGGGGAGTGGTTTCTATCTATCAAGCCACGCGTCCCATATCGTGAAAAAGCCACCCACGATCCCCGCCCGCGAGGCGGCCTTGGAACTCGCTCGCCGCCTGAAAGCCGCCGGGCATGAAGCCTTGTTTGCCGGCGGCTGCGTCCGGGATCGTTTGTTAAATCATCCGCCGGAAGATTACGACATCGCCACCTCCGCCACCCCCACTGAGGTGATGGGCATTTTCCCGGGATCTAACAAAGTCGGAGCCCACTTCGGCGTGGTCATCGCAAAACACGGCGGCCACCACATCGAGATCGCCACCTTCCGCACCGATGGCAGTTATCATGACGGCCGCCGACCCGAATCCGTCACGTTTTCCACTCCTCAAGAAGACGCCCAACGCCGGGATTTCACCATCAACGGCTTGTTCGAAATCCCTGAAACCGGCGAGGTGATCGACTACGTCGGCGGCCTCGCGGATTTGAAAACGGGCGTCATCCGCGCCATCGGAGATCCCACCGCGCGCTTCAATGAAGACGGCCTGCGCTTGCTGCGCGCCGTCCGCTTCGCCGCGCGGATGGGCTTTGCCATCGAACCGAAAACCGATGCCTCACTCCGCGAATGCGTGCCGTTGTTAGATAAAATCTCGCCCGAACGCATCCGCGATGAGTTTTCAAAAATCCTCACCTCCCCGCGCCGCCGCGAAGGCATCGAGCAATTGGTGAATAGCGATCTGATCCGCCATTTCATGCCCGAGGTGCTGCCGATGATCGGTTGCGAGCAACCGCCGGAATGGCATCCGGAAGGCGATGTTTACATCCACACACTCATCATGCTCGGCATGCTCGCGCCCGACGCGCCGCTCGAACTCTGCCTCGCCGTCCTGCTTCACGATATCGCGAAACCTCCCTGCCGCACCATTGATCCCGACGGCCGCATCCGCTTCAACGGCCACGACACCATGGGCGCCACCATGGCCGAAACCATCCTCCGCCGCCTGCGTTATTCTAACAACGTGATCGACGCCGTCGTCCCGATGGTCGCCCGCCACATGCAATTCATGAACGTGCAGAAAATGCGCGTCGCCAAACTCAAACGCTTCATGGCCGAGCCCACCTTCGACCACGAAATGGAGCTTCACCGCGTCGATTGCGGATCGTCTAACGGCTTCGCCGACAACTACGAATTCCTCCAAGCCAAAGCCGAAGAATTCGCCGCCCAGCCGCTGATCCCGCCCCCACTCGTCACCGGCCGCGACCTCATCGAACTCGGCCTCCAACCCGGCCCACGCTTCAAAGGTATCCTCGAAGCCCTCCAAACCGAACAACTCGAAGGAAGAATCCAAGAACGCGAACCCGCCCTCAAATACCTCCAACAGTTGGTCCAAATATTAGAAAAAACCTGACTTTTGTAATACCGGGCCGATTCTCTAGCCCGCCAGAAAGAAGTCTTGGGCATGAACTCACCTTAGTTTTCCACACCCATCTTTGACGCCCTGCCGCCTCCAATATAATCATAAAACCCAAAACTTAGGCCTTGGCAGTTGAAAATACTGATTTAGTTTGGCTTGTTTTTCATCTTCGGTCACATGACAGGCACACCCCATCCATGTTCGCCACCCGAAGCGTCTGCGTGGCGCTCGGGTCGAATTGTCTTGCCTGCCATGCTCGTGGCCGGTGGGCGCGCCTTGCTCGTGGTTTGGATTTTGCTGGGCCTGATGGTCTGCTCCGAGAGCTTGCCTGACGTCATCGCAGATTTCCACGCTCATGAACAAAGCCATCTGATGGATCCTTGGCACGGATCTGGCGAGGAAACTTCACCAGTGCCGAGCTCTGCCAATCATTTTCATTGTCATTGTCATGTCATTCATGATTTTTCATCGGCGGAAGTGGACCTTCTTGGAGCCATTACTCTAGTCGCCCCGGCCCTAGGCGTGCTTGCTCTTGTATGCAGCAAGCACCATCCCGCCCCGGACGAGTTATTCTTTGAAATGTTGGAACCGCCCTTGATCTGAGTGCACGTCTTAAGACGTCTGCCTGCTCGCGCAGGTGTGTGTGCCATCTGTGCTGCCACCTCTCATTTTGAGTCGCCTTAATACTGGGTTATTTTCCAGTATTCATATCCAACTTTCTAACTAATTTCGATTTATGTCTTGCAATCTTTGCCATCAAACCCACTTCAACCTCGTTGCCAATACCGACGCCAAATCAGGCGCTCCGCTTAATGTCTATTTTTGCGAGTCCTGCGGGCTCATTCAACAATCCCCGCTTCCCTCCGCCGATCAACTCCACGATTACTACTCAACGAGCTATCGCCTTGATTACAAAGGCACTTGGCACCCGAAACCCAAACACATTTTCCGCTCAGTGCGCTGTGCTCGCAGCAGGCTTGAATTCCTCCGAAAGTCGGGAATACGTGACGGTTTGCTGCTGGACATTGGAGCCAGTAGCGGCGAGTTCGTTGCTCTGGCACGCCAAGCAGGGTTTGATGCATGCGGAGTCGAACCAAACCAAGGATATGCTGAATATGCCCGCTCGGAATACCATATTCCGGTAACAACCGCCGGGCTGAATCAAATCGAGGGGCAATATGACGTGATCACTCTGTTTCATGTGTTAGAGCACTTGCTTTCACCAGCGGAGGTTTTCCAACATCTCCATTCCCTGCTTAAACCGGATGGCAAACTATTCATCGAAGTCCCATGGTCCTTGTCTGGATCCATCGCTCCAAGCAACCGCTACTTTAAAGCCCATCTTTATTACTTCGATGTCGAAACCCTACAGGCCAGCGCCAGTGCATACTTCGATGTCATATCAACCTGCGTGCTTGGCAATCTACGCATGATTATGCAGCCTCGGTCAGCCATTGCCCCGCTCTCCTTGCCATCCGCAGATTACCTTGCCGCTCTTCCCGCTCGTCTTCACCGGCAGGGCTGGCTCAACTATTTAACTAACGGAGGCGGATTCTTGAAACTCGCAGATAAGGTCCGTCGTCTGTGGCAGGAAAGACGCGTGAGCCGCTTAAGAGGCCGGGAGATTATTGCTTTTATGCGATAGATTGATTAAATAGCAAAGCGCCCCCAAGGAGCGGCGGAACGTGTCCGCCGATGCCCATGAAAAGCCAAAGAAGTGAGCAAAGTGCTTTCCATTGACACATCATGGCCAGGGTGAGTCACCGCCTCGGTTCACCCACGCTTCACCAAACCCTGATCTGCCACTGCCGTTTGTCCTCAGCAGAATCACCGCCGATCACAAGTCGGCCAGATGGCGTAAGCGCGGCGTGTTCTGGGACATCGTTCGTAGTTATCATCCCTGCCGGTACACGGCTTGAAAATAACAGCCGAGATTGATGAGTGATCACCTCAGCCCGCCAAGGCACTAGATCTGGCTGATTGGAGGGTTTCCGATCATAGAACTCGCGTATGATCAAAACATCGGGGGACTTGCCCGGCCTGGCCAAACTGGCTATGACCTGCTCCCTTGGCCGGGCAAATAACTCGCTGCTTCTGACAGACCCATCGATTGGAGACAGTGTGACCCGCAGCGGTTGTTCGGTATACTCACTGTCCTGTTTCGGACGGGGAATCCCATGGTCCATCCGCCAACGCCACCACTGGGTGTAAGTGATTTTCTTCCTATGAATTCCCCAAAAAAAGATTCCGCCATTTTTCCCGAGTGTCACGGATCCGTATCCGTATCCGTATCCGTATCCGTATCCGTATCGACTGCGATGTGCCTGATTGGGACCATATTGTCCAATTGACATATCAGGGATGATGTCCCTGATATGCCATCGCTCGGCACCGCTGGTCAGATCGAACGCTGTGATATCTGCATGCCGCTGTCTGCTGGTCAAAGACTCATTTGAAATCACCATCTGACCGTTCGCTTGATGGACAAAACCTCCCAGACCTCGCAAGAATCTATCATTATCCCGGAGGATTTCATGTTACCAGCGCACCTGGCCATCCACAGCAGATGACCATCAATTCCCGTGTATTTCGAAACCGTCTTGCTGACACCAGGCCGGGCCTCATCGGTTTGCCCGCCCACCAGCACATCGCCTGCAGGATCAATAGAGATGATCAGCTTGATCGTAATATGGTTAGGAGGTGCCTTGTCCTCACGGAGTTCCCATCGGATCCGGCCGTCGGGCGCATCATAACACAATATCCGCAGATCACGACCCGAGTCATCAGCCCGGAAATAACCACCTGCCGCCAAAACCTGGCCACCCCTAAGATAATCACGACCAAAAACAGCGCAATACCCCCTCGTTTCGACAGCAAAAATCCGCCTAGATGCGTTTTTATGGTGCGTCTTGCTGATCTGTAGGGTTGGAGAATTTGATTTTCAGAGACTGTCCGGAATTTACAGCGCCAGACGGGAACAACACTTCGGCACTCAATCATGATAACCCACCACTTCAAACAACCCGAACACCCGATAATCTCTTTCGTTGTTCGTGATGATGTGGCGGATGCCAGCACGGTGGAAGGTGGCGGCTAACAGGGTATCAAGAAGGCGTTTTCGGCCGAGACCGTGGAGTTGCAGCCATGATAGAAAATCCGCCGCGGCCTCGTTGTTTGGGGACACCCTCACAACCTCAGTCGCCTGCCACCAATGGCTCGCACGATGAATCGCTTCCGCCATGCCCAGCGGCCGCGGCATTCTTTTGGCGTCTGTTACGATGTGGATGAACTCCGCCAAAGTCTGTGGTGCCACTGCCAGATCATGGCCTTTCGCCAGTAGCTCTGTGAGCAAGGCATCCGCCCGCAGATGAAATGGATGCTCACGCACCTCCACCGCCACCAAAAAGTCCGTATCAATCCCGTGTGTCATTGAGCATTTCCTCCAAAAGGTCATCTTCCGCCGTGATGGGCTGGATCGGCCCGCCGACGCTTGCCGCCTGCCGGTCGCGCAGTGTCGTCCGACGCTGCATGTGCTGCTGGCGGTACAACTCCATCGCCTCCCGAATCAGTTCGGACGCCTTGCGATCCACCTTCCGCGCGTATTGCCGGAATTCGTCGTATACCGGCTCGGATACATTGATTGTGATGGTTTTCATATGTATTTTGTAATGTATGTAGGTCTTTCTGTCAATGCTGCCGTGGGTTCGATCCAGAAGAATCCTTGCCCGCGAGTCCGCCCTCCAATATCTAAAGCGCCTCGCAACTGAGGGGCCATGAAGCTCAATCTCAAATCTCAAATCTCAAATCTCAAATCTCCAATGTCCCACACCTTCCCCGTCGAACACACCGATCCGACCAACGCGCAAATTCTTGCGATTTCCGAGGATCTCATCGCCGGCTTCCAACGCCAACCATTCCATGTGATCGCCGAGAAATCCGGGGTCCCGCTTGAGACGGTGCTGGAGCGTATCCGGGCCATGCAGGAAGCCGGAATCATCCGCCGCGTCCGCCAAACATTGCTCTCCACCAAGCTCGCCCACGGCGCACTTGTTGCCTGGAAAGTGCCTGAGGAAAAGCTCAACGCTGCGTTCGATTTCATGGCGAAAGACGACCCGTTTTCCGGCCACGTCGTCATCCGCTCGACTGATGGCGAGGTTTCAGGATCCGGTTACCGGCTCTGGACCACCCTGAAAGTCCCCGTCGGCCAATCACTCGATGAACATGCGAAGGTCCTCATGCGCCTCACCGGTGCCACCGAATACCTGCTCATGCCCGCCAATGGCGTGTTTGCCCTCGGAGTCGGCCACACCCGCCGCAAAACCCTCGAGCCCGGCGATAAATCCGAGGAACCCGCCGTCATGATGACCACCGCCACTGTCGAACTCACCGCCGAAGAATGGCGCGTCTTACTCGCCTTGAAAGAGGAACTCACCCTCGACGAAATCCGCGAAAACCCATGGACCCAGCGCGCGGATATCGCCGGCGTTTCGCTCGAGCGCTTCTGCGAAGTCGCAGAAACCCTCAACTCGAAAAAAGTCATCGGCCGCTTTTCCACCTTCCTCGAACACGTCAAACCCTCCGCCACCGGCGAGCGTGTCACCCGTTTCAACGGCCTCTTTCACTGGGCAGTGCCCAAAAGCCGCGAAATCGAAGGCGGCGCACAAGTCGGTCGCCACTATTGCATGACTCATTGCTACTGGCGTGAGGGCGGCCCGCAGTTCGGCGATGTGAATATCATGGGCGTCGTCCACGGCACAGAGAAAGGCCGCGTCCTCGAACACAAAGCCGCCATCGACCGCCACCTAGAATCCGTCGGCATCCCGGTTTCCTACACCAATGTCTTCTGGGGCGGACGCTCGGAAATCAAACCCTCCGAAATCTCGCCCAAGGTCTATGCCGAATGGCACGCGCAACACGCTGGTTGAGAAATAGCCTCCAGAAATCTGTTAAAATCCCGTAGATTTTGCGTGAACCGCCCAGTCGATCCTGATGGAGTGGCGTAAATCCATGCAAGCGACTCTTCTACCGCCACGTAACCCGGCGTTTTGCGCGCCCATCACTTCCAATCGCGCACTCGGATCGTGCTTGATCGCCAATGTGCCGATGCAAGAACTGCTCGCGGCGGATCTGCGCCGCGCCGGCTTGCAACTCGTCCAACCCGAAGACGCGGAGCCCCGGGCCATTCGCATCCCGATCGATAATTGGATTGAGCTCGGCGCACTTCTTCTCCTCGGGCGAAATGTAGAATCCGCACGCCTCGTCGATAATGACGGCAACACGCTCGCTTGGAAGGGATCTGCAAATCCCGATGAGTGTGTGGAAACCATTGTCACCGATGCCAATTGCTTCCCCGTCGTCTACCCTTGGGATCTACTCCGCATGAACGAGGAAGTGCTGGCTCTCATGGATGAAACGTCACTGCTTGGGGAAATCAGCCCATTGGCCAGCCTCTCGGGTGCCATCCGCCTTGGCAATGGCTCACGCATCCTGCCGGGAACCGTCATCGAAGGCCCGGTCGTCATCGGCCCTAACAGTCAAATCGGCCCGAACGCCTACATCCGCGGGGCCACCAGTATTGGTGCGAATTGCTATGTCGGAAACGGTGCCGAAATCAAAAACTCAATTATCTACAACAACACCTATATCTCCCGCCAATGCTATGTCGGGGATTCAATCATCGGCACCCACGTCACTCTCGGTGCCGGCACCTGCACAGAAAATCACCGCCATGATGGCCGCCACCATGTTTCCATAGTCCAAGGCAAACCCGTCAATACCGGAAGACTCAAACTCGGCGCCATGCTCGGCGATGGCGTTAGCACCGGCGTCAACACCTCTATCGAGGCCGGTATCAAAATCGGCATCGCCCGCATGACCACTCCCGGCACCATCGTTAGCAAAGACCTCATGTGACTAAATTGTCACAATCCACCGATTCTGAGTCCGGTTGTCACCCTCCACCTTCTCAATGACATGCAGCGCATTCTGATTGTAGAAGACGAACAGGACATCGCCGACCTTATCGGTTTCAATCTCCAACGTGCCGGATACGAGGTGATCAAAGCCCATGATGGAATCACCGGCACCGCCGTCGCCCTCCGCGAGCGCCCGGACCTCATCGTCCTTGACCTCATGCTCCCCGGTCGTGACGGCTACGCGGTCTTCCGCGAACTTCGCCGCGATTCCCGCACCGTCAATATCCCCGTCATCATGCTCACCGCCCGTGCGCAAACCGAGGATCGCATCCAAGGCCTCGAGGCCGGTGCGGATGACTACCTCACCAAACCCTTCAGCCCGAAGGAACTCATGCTTCGCGTACAAGC
>CAYRLT010000198.1:0-2341 GCA_964425095.1 uncultured Luteolibacter sp. | reverse complement strand
CTCGCCACTGCCTTGGACTTCCACAAACTCCTGCGCTTCGGTCATCACGACGTTGAAGTCCACCGACGCGTCCTTGTCTTCCGGGTAATTGAGATCAAGCACCGGCTGTCCTTGATAGACTCCGGCGGATACGGCGGCGACGAGTTTTTTGATCGGAAAATCCTTGAGTTTGCCCTCGGCAAAAAGTTTGTTGAAGGCGATGGCCATGGCGACGCATCCGCCGGTGATCGACGCGGTGCGCGTGCCACCATCGGCTTGCAGGACATCGCAATCGATCCACACGGTGCGTTGACCGATTTTCTGCAAATCCACCACCGCCCGCAATGCGCGACCGATCAGGCGCTGGATCTCGGACGAGCGGCCGTCGAGTTTACCGCGGGAAATGTCGCGCGGTTTGCGCTCAAGCGTCGAGTAGGGCAGCATCGAATATTCGGCGGTCAGCCAGCCGCCGGTCACGCGTTGGGCGCGCATCCAGCGTGGCACATCATCCTCGATGGTGGCCGAGCAAATCACCCGCGTTTCACCGAAGGAAACCAGCACCGAACCGGTCGCGTAGGGCGCGACGTTCGGGATGAAGGAAATCGGGCGAAGTTGATCGTTTTGGCGGCCATCGGGACGTGTCATGCGGGGAGTGAAGTCCAGCATCCGGCGTGCCGCAAGTCTGGACGCCGCGCAAGTATGCAGTTCGTTGGTGTTTTTCGCTTCCGGTGTGGGCGTCCGCCGTGAATCATGCGCATCAAATCATGGCATTTCCTGAAAATTTTACGTGGGGTGTGGCGGCGGCTGCGTATCAGATCGAGGGCGCGGCGGCCGAGGATGGCAAGGGCCCGAGCGTTTGGGATCAATTTTGCCGACAGCCGGGAAAGGTGCTGGACGGCCACACGGGCGACGTCGCCTGCGACCATTATCATCGCTATCGCGAGGACGTGGGCATCATGAAGGACATCGGCGCGCGGGCCTACCGATTTTCGATCAGTTGGCCGCGCGTGATCCCGGCGGGAACCGGCGCGGTGAACGCCAAAGGCTTGGATTTTTACGATAAACTTGTGGATGAGCTGCTTGCCGCTGGCATTCAGCCGTGGGCGACCTTGTTTCACTGGGATTATCCGCACGAACTTTTCTGCCGTAATGGCTGGCTGAACCGCGACAGCGCCGACTGGTTCGCGGATTACACACACGTGGTGGTGGATCGACTGTCCGACCGCGTGCAGCACTGGATGACGCTCAACGAGCCGCAATGTTTTATCGGCTTCGGCCACGCGACGGGCACCAATGCCCCGGGCTTGAAACTCGGCACGGCCGATTGTTTGCGCGCGGGCCACCACGTATTGCTCGCCCACGGCAAGGCGGTCCAGGTTTTACGGGCGCATGCGGTGAAGCCGGCCACCGTCGGGTGGGCACCGGTCGGAGTCGTTTCACTGCCAATTCCGCAGGCGGGCGAAAACGATATCGAAGCCGCGCGACGGGCGATGTTTTCCGTCAGCGGCGGCGATGCACAATCGATGGGGATGCCGCCAAATCTTTGGTCGAACACATGGTGGGGCGACCCGGTGATTTTTGGTCGTTATCCTGAGGACGGCATTCAGGCGGCAGGTGACTCGATGCCGGAAATCCGGCCGGGCGACATGGAAACGATCTCGCAGCCGATCGATTTCTACGGCGCGAACATTTACTCGGGCACTCATTATCGGACGGGCGATAATGGCGAACCTGAACGAGTTGCTCATGCCTCGCACACCGCGCTTTCCGCCTTCAAATGGCCGGTGGTTCCGGAGAGCCTGCGCTGGGGGCCGCGCTTCCTTCACGAGCGCTACCAATTGCCCGTCATTGTGACGGAAAACGGCATCTCGCTCGCCGATTGGGTGTCGCTGGATGGCCAAGTGCATGATCCGCAGCGCATCGATTTCCTGCATCGTTATCTCGCCGAGTTGCAGCGTGGAATCGCTGAGGGAGCCGATGTGCGCGGCTATTTCCAGTGGTCGATCCTAGACAACTTCGAATGGGCGGAAGGCTACAAACAGCGCTTCGGACTGGTCCACGTCGATTACGGAACCCAGCGCCGCACGCTCAAAGATTCCGCATCCTGGTATCGGGATTGCATCGCATCGAACGGAAGCCAGCTCATTTAAAATCCACCCAGTTTTTGAAAAAACCTGATACATTGCGGGCTCTCCTGTGGTATCGGGGGTTTCCTCCGTCCTTTTATGACCCCACGAATTCTAATACTTTGCGTTTTCGCCGCTGTTCTCATCGGCTGTGACACCGCCTCGCGCAACACCGCTTCCACACCGGAAGATGCGGCCCCTGCGGCACCTGCGATCACGCTGCCGGAAACTGTTTC
>CAYRLT010000197.1:0-1566 GCA_964425095.1 uncultured Luteolibacter sp. | reverse complement strand
CTTTCGACGTGCCATGGATGAGCAGCACTGAAGGCGGTTGGAAGCGCAAACCCACTCATGAAGAACTGACGACCTTGCGGTATCAACCGGGTCTGCTGCCATCCACGCTGGAGGTGCGGAATGCCGAGATCACCGTTCTCCACATGTGGGACGAGTCCTGTGTCGGGGTGGCGGCGCACGACGCAGCGAATGGCGTGCTGATGCTGCGATCGGAAGCGGGCCACCCGCCCGGGGCCTTCGGTGTAAAGAAATTCGTGGTGTGGAATACCCGCGAGGGAATGACCAAACCCGGCCAATGGTATGACGATCGAAAAAACCACCGCATCGTATATTGGCCACTGCCTGGCGAGGACATGAGCCGGGCCGAAGCCGTGATCCCGACGGTCACCAGCATCATCACCGTGGGAGGGGAGCGAGATCGGACGGCGTGCGATATCACCTTGCGAGGGTTGAGGCTTGCTGCAACCACAGTGCCGTTGATTACCGGCGGGTTTGCGGCGGCGGCGTTCCCGGGCGCGATCGAGCTTCGGAATGCCCGCCATTGCATTATGGACTCGCTCACAATCAGCGGCGTGGCCGGGCATGGGATCAAAGGGCGCCAGCGCCTCGAGACGGTGCAAGTGATCAACTCCGAGATCGAGAAATGCGGCGCCGGGGGCATTTACGTGGGCGGCCCCGGCGCGGTGATCAGCAATAACCTGGTGCGCGCCGTCGGTCGCAACTACCCAAGCGCGATCGGAATTGCCGGGCGCGGCGACCGCTGCCTGATCAGCCACAACGAAGTGCACGACTGCACCTACTCGGCGATCTCCTACGGCGGCAGCGGGAATGTCCTCGAAGCCAACGAACTCTACGACTGCATGAAAGTGCTTCACGACGGGGCGGCGATCTACGTGTCCGGGGGCACCAATTGCGTGCTCCGCGGCAATATGGCGCGCGACTTCAAAGACACCGGTGGCTATGGCGCTTCGGCTTATTACCTCGACGAGCGGTGCTATGGATGCGTGGTGGAAAAGAACCTCTCCATGCGCGTGAACTGGCCCAGCCACAATCATATGGCAACCAATAATTGCATTCGGGACAATGTTTTTTTAATCGACGGCGATGCCAAGCTCACGTTCGCACGCTCGACGGGTTACACGTTCGCATCCAACCTGCTCTACGCCACCGGCAAGATTCGGATCGAGGGCGTCAACGCTGTGACCAACTGGTCCGGGAACCTGTTTTATGCCGGCGCGGGCCGCGTTGAGCGGGTGCAGCTCCAGGACTATTCCTCCACCGGCACCGAACTCGGACCTCCGGCCGACACGCTGATGGCCGACCCGCTGCTATGGGATTGGGAGCGGGGGGATTTGCGATTTAAACCGGGATCGCCCGCTTTGAAGCTAGGCATGCAAGTGCCGGACGCAGCCACCATCGGCCGGCTGCCCAAACCCAGTTCACTCTCCAAACGGTGACGTACCGTAGGAAGAAGAGCGAGCCTCGAATGATACACGAGCATGGTTAAGGGCCGGTAAAAGCCTTCATCATCGATTTTATTGCCCGGAAAGGGGTCGCCACTTTGCC
>CAYRLT010000196.1:0-16866 GCA_964425095.1 uncultured Luteolibacter sp. | reverse complement strand
CGTAGGTTTCTCCGTCAGGCCGGTTACTTGCACATAGCGAAAGCCATGATAGGTGAAGCGCGGTTCAAAGGCTTCGACGCCTTCGCCCTTCAAAATGTATTCCTCGGTTTGAAAGCGACCGTGGGTATGGCTTGTGCAATGCTCCGTGTTGAGAGTGCCGTCCTGGTTGAGCAGTTCGTTGGATTGGAGTTGGATGCGGGTGCCGCGCGGGCCACGGGTCGTGAGACGCGCCCAGCCGGAGATGTTCATGCCAAGATCAAAGACATACACGCCGGGCTTCGGTTCGGTGAGTCCGACCGGCCGGATCGCCGCCGTGGCGCGGATGGCAGGATGTTGCTGCGAAACCAATTTGCCCGCCGGGCGGTCCACCACCACCGCGGCGCTCCAGGTGGAATCGTCATAGCCCGCGAGGCTCCAGCCCGGTTTGTCCTCGCGGGCGTCAATGGTTTCCCCGCCCCGGACGCAGTTGAAAGTGATCGCACCCGTGGACCATTTCCAGGAAGCGTCGGAAACCACGGTCCGCGACGTGCCATCCGCGAATTCAATGTGCAATTGGCAGAGCAGGCGTGGCGAGGCGGACCATGGGGCGCTCTGAAAGCCGAACAGATCGCCCGTGGCGAGGTTGAACCAGCCACCGCCCAGGACGACGCCCAATGCGTTCGGACCTTGCCGGATCGCGTCGGTCACGTCGTAGGTCCGATAGAGAACGCGGCGGCTGAAATCGGTGAATCCGGGATCAAGGACATCGGTTCCGATCTTGCGTCCATTGACTTCCAACTCGGAGTAACCCAGGCCGCAAAGAAACGCCGTGGCACGGGTCACCTTGCCGTCGAGTTGGATTTCCTTCCGCAGCAGCACGGCCGCGTTGCCAGGTTGGTTCGCAACCTTCTTCCCGGCTTCGCGCGCCTGGTCGCCCGCCACACCGGCTTTGCCTGGAGCAGCCAATTGCTCAGTCGCGGCGATCCAGTTGCCTTGCCAGTCACCTGCTTCGAGCAAGCCCATGGACCACATGGCCGGTTTACTCCAGCCGGACGGTTTGCCATCGTGATCCCACACTCGCACCTTCCAATGACAGTGCATGCGGGAGGCCAGCGGCTTGCCGACATACGCGATATGAAGCTGTTGATTGGACTCGACCTTGCCGCTGGCCCACAGGTCGCCATGGTCGGCGGCAAGCTTCTCCGGCGTGCTCGCCACCAGCACCTGATAGGCCGCCTGCGTCAGGCCCCTGGTGTCGGTCGCAACCGCACCCAGGGTCCAAGACAAACGCGGCTGCGCCACGTCGATCCCCACCGGATCCGCTCGATACTCGCAGCGCAACACGGCGGGCACAAGGCTGGGGGCAGCGGCGTTGCACGCGGGCGAAACCAGCAGCCAGCAAATGGCCGATGCCATCAGTGTGGGAAACAGCGTTTTCATGGGAGTGTTCCTTATTGCGAGTATTGATCAGGGCATGTCCTTCAGCTTCGCGGTAATCGACCTGAGTAAACGCCCCACCTCCTCACGGGCGTTGGGCCGGCCTTCCATGCTGTGATAGCCGTTATGCGGATGCTTGGTGACGGGATCGGCCACGCCGTCGGAGGGAAATGGCGCCTCGAAAGTGTAGTGGCCGGAGCCTACTTGATAGACCGCCGCATCTTTTTCCGCGCGAAGGAGCTTCACGCCCGTGGCCTTTTCAGCAAATGTGCCTGATTCCGTGACGGCGTCAGGTTGCACGGTTGGCACGCGGATCGTGGCAGTGGTATTTGCAGGAACCGTCACTCCCAGAGTGATACGGTCGCCCTCCACGCGCCAGTCGGTGGCGATGGGGCCGCGCACGGACTGGTAGCGGGACTTGGCCCAGCGGAAGCCGGGGCCGGGGCGCGGCGCGATGACGACCCGCTTGAATCCGGCGGAAGTCTCATCGGGCGCGATGCCGGCGACATGTTTCCAAATCCATTCGCACACGGAGCCGAGCGCAAAATGATTCTGCGAGCCGCCCTGCCAGGCCTCCCAAATCGTGGTGGCCCCCTGATCCATCATGAAACCCCAGGACGGGGCGACGCGGAGGCTCATGATGCGACAAGCCGCGTCATGATACCCGTTGCGGGTCAGTTCGAGCATGACGCGGTGCGAAGTCTGGATCCCGGTCGGCAGCGGCTTGCCTGCGATGGCGCCCGCCATGTGTTGCGCGGCCTGGGCGCGCTGCGCTTCGGGGTAAAGGTCGAAATTCAGCCCCAGCGAGATTCCGGCGATCGGGTTGACACTCTTCATCGAAGCATCCGCGTTGATGAACGTCTGTTGGAATGCCGCGCGGATTTGATCGAACAACTCGGAATAGCGTCTTGCGTCCTCGGTGCGGCCGAGCGCCCGGGCCATCTTCGCCACGCAATCCGTCGAGCGGGCGAAAAACGCGGTGGCGAAGAGGTCGCTTTCAAGCTTGGGACCGGCGGGCAGCCAATCGCCATATTCCTCGCCCCTCCCCTTGCGGAAAATCAAGGTATCGGCGTTGCAGTTGTGGATGTAGTCCACCCAGCGGCGGGCGGAGTCGAAATTCTCTTCGAGCACGCGGCGGCCGCCATATTGGACCCAATGGCAATAGGGGATGATGGATCCCGCATCGGACCACCCCGGTGCGGCGGCGAACGGGCCGTAATACAAATTGACCACCGTGATCGGGTCGTTCCAGGAACCGAGGAAATGGTGGGGACTGATGGCGGTGAAGGCACCGTTGGTGAATTGGGCTCCGCGGATGTCCGCCAGCCATTTGGCAAAGAATGCGGACATGTTCATATTATACATTGCCGTCGGCGCGAAGGCCTGGATGTCCCCCATCCAACCCAGGCGTTCCATGCGTTGTGGACAGTCGGTGGGAACCGATACCATGTTGCCCATCTGCGTCCACAGCGCCGCGTGCATCAACTTGTTGGCCACGTCGTGGCTCGACTCAAACTCGCCGGTCTGCGGTGCGTCGCTGCGCATGACCTGGCCGACCAGGTCGCCCACCGCCGGTTCGTAGCCCAACCCCGAAACCTCAACATGGCGGAAGCCGTGGTAGGTGAAGTGCGGCTCGCAGACCTCGCCTTGCGGATCACCCCGACAGATATAATGCTCGGCGGCGCGAGCGCCGTAGATCGACGCGGGATTACCGCGCCCTTGGCCATCCAGCGATTCAAAATGGCGAAGAATGATCTCCTGTCCCGGCTTGCCCCGCAACCGCAGCCGGCACCAACCGGCGATGTTCTGGCCAAGGTCGAATTGATAGACATCGTCGGCGACCCGGCGCATCGCCACCGGTGTGATGGTAGCGGTGACCCGCATCGGTTCGAGATTTTCGGCTTGGAGACTGACCTCGTCCAGCGCTTGGCCCACCGCCATCTGCCAGGCGCTGTCATCAAAACCGGGAGCGTCCCAACCGGGCATCTCCCGCCGGGCGTCGTAATCCTCGCCGGCGTAGATTTCCGACATGCGGACCGGCCCGTCCTGGGTCCCGCGCCAGGATCCGTCACTGCTGATCGTCTGCCGTGATCGATCGGCCAGTTCCACCTCCAGTTGCAGGAGCAATTGCGGCGCGGGGCCATAGAGCCGGCGGCCCAGCATGCGGAGCGGACCGAGTTCCCCGGCATACCAGCCGACGCCGAGCATCGCGGCAATGGCGTTCGGGCCGTCCTGGAGGAGATGGGTCACGTCGAAGGACTGGTAGAGAACGCGCAGGTTATAGTCAGTCCAGCCCGGAGCCAGTTGCTGGTCTCCCACCCGCTGACCGTTGATGCGCAATTGGTGAAGCCCCCGGGCGGTCACATGAACGGTGGCCCGGCGAATGTCGCCCGTGACCGTGAACTCCTTGCGAAGCATGGGGGCGGGCTGGGATGGAATGGCGGCTTTGGTGACCGGATCGCGGCTGGGATAGTAGATGCCATCCTTGTAACGCTCGGCGGGAAGGTTGCGCGCGCTCGCCGCATCGGTGATCCACTGCGCCTGCCAGTCGGTCTTTTGCAGCAGCCCCATCGACCACTTCGCCGGCGTGCTCCAGTCCGAGGGTTGTCCGTTCTCATCCCAAACGCGGACTTTCCACCAGCATTCCTGCCGTGAATCGAGCGGGCGGCCGCGGTATTCGATGCCAAGCGTTTCATCGGATGCGACCCGGCCTGAATCCCAAAGGCCGCCCGAGCCGGACGCCAGTTCCTGCTGGCTGCCAGCCACAAGCACGCGGTAGGACGACTGTCGCGCTCCGCGACGATCCGATTCGACAATCCATGACAGGCGCGGTTGGGCCACATCAATGGCCGGTGGATCAACCAGATTTTCGCAGCGCAGGCGCGCCGGTTCCAGTGCGGCCGCCCCCGCTGACAGTGATCCGAGAACCAGCACGAGTCCCGTGCCCAGAATCCGGCAGACCATGCCTGCCGGCATCACCGCGGAGTTCATTCTGCTTGTTGAGTTAATCATTCTGCTTGTTGTGCTCATGCGGTTATTCTGTTTTCAGATGAACTCACTTGCGTATCCACACTGCGGCGGTGTTTGGCGGCATGGCGAGCACGAAGCCGTTGCCGGACGGCTCGATCTTCACGTTGTCGTCGGAACTCGTCACCAGCGACCATTGGCCCTTGGCGTCGGGCAGTTCGACAAACTGTTTCTCCGGTCCTTCCATGCGGAAGGCATAAAGCAATTGCGCCCCGCCCGTGCCGTCCCCGAAACAAACGGCGTCCCATTGCCGCGGATTGCGGGGTTGTGGCAGCGGATAGAAGACAGGCTGCGACTGGAATTGCCGCACGGATTTGCAGGCGTCCACCAGTGCCCGCATTCGTCGGGTGGCATCAGGGGACCACTGGGCAATGTCCCCGTTGAAGCTGAGCGCGCCGGGCATCCGGCTGATGAGGTTGTAGGCGGTGGCCTCGGTGTCGCCGGTCTTCCGGTGAACGCGCACCGCCAGGTTGAGCAAGTGGCTGGGCCAGAAATGCAGCGCTCCGGTCTGGTTGAAGCGGGAGACGTCGGCGTCCCCCGTGTGATCGCTAAGCCAGGTTGAGGTGCAATACCGGATCATGCCGAGGTCGAAGCGGGTGCCGCCGCCCAGGCAACACTCGATGTTCAGATCGGGAAACTCATGGGTCAGCGCCGCCATGATTTCGTGATAGTGGTTGATATAATTCAAATCACCCTGACCGGCCATTTCCCAGCGCATCCAGGTCAGGTGGTATTCCTTGATCCAGTTCCGCAGGGTTTCGAGAATGATCCTGCGGTCACCTTCGACATTGAAGTCCAGACCGGGACCGGCACCGTTGCGGGTTTCCACCTGATGCCAGATTCCGAAACCCATCCCGAGGCTCCTGACGTAGTCACTCAACTTCTTGAAGTCCGCCTTCCCACCAGGGAACTTCACAGGGTCGGGTTGATCCCATTCGCCTTTACCGGAAGCACCGAAGGCGCCCTTCCCATACCACGAGGCATCCACGCAGAAATACTCGCATCCCAACTCCGACGCGCGCTTCGCCTGGCGCATCATGTCCGGCAGGTCAAACCCCGAGTGGATGCCGAACCAGTGGTCGTAGGTGACTTTGTTGACATGTGCCTTGCCGCCGGCGCGATAGGCCACCCGCTCGCTGATATATCGGCGCGTGGCGTTTTCCAGCGGCGCCCAACCGTCTCCTTCGAAGAAGACGAGATGCACACGCGGCGCTTCCACGGTCTTGCCAGGAGCCACGGTGAAATTGCCCAGTTCCATGCTGCCGTTGAGATGGAAGTCGCTCAACGGCTCGCCCCCGAACGAATAGGCGTCCCAGCCCGCCTCATACTTGAATGGTCCGCTCCACTCAAAGGCGGCGGTGAACCCGGAGAGAGCGGTATCCGGTCCCACGGCAAACTGGATCATTGGCACATACTCAAGCGGGCTGCCCGCGATTTCCAATGGCTTGCAATGGTCATTCCCCATGAACACCCGTTCGACCTCCTGGAATGCCCGGGGCGGATAAGTGGCGTCGTAGTGAAAAGAACCCGTGAAATAGCGCAGCCGTGGTCGAACCTGCGGCGGAGCGGTGGCGAACTTCATTTCCAGCGGCCGCAGGGTGATCCCGGATATCGGCGAGCTGCCGCTGTTAGCGAAAACCACCTGGTAACGCAGCGCATGCATGGGCGCGTCGTATTCATAATGGATTTCCGTGACCAAGTCGCCCGTCCGGTTCTGGAGCAGGCCCGGCGCGGTTTCCGTGAAGTCAAGGTTGCCACCGGCGTAGGACACTGTGACCGGCAGACGCTTGCGGAGGACCTGGGCCAGCGCCTTGGGCGCGTGCGCCGTCACCATATCCACGCCCGCCGAGGTGAACAGCAGACGGGCCCCCTCGGATGCCTTGGATTCGCCTTCGGCGTATAGCGCTGCTATCTGTCCCGCGGTGAGGGCGCGATCATAGAGCCGCATGTCATCCAGGAAGCCGCGGAATGGTTCGCTGTGGCCTGATGTGACGCCGAGATACAGCGGCGCGTTTCCGCCGGTCCCGATGGGCCCGCTGGCCGGGTGGAGTTGCACCGTCTGGCCATCGGCGATTTGCTGGCCGTCCCTGTAAATCTTCAGGAACGCGCCGTCGTAGGTGGCGGTGACCAGGTGCCATTTTTCATCAAGAAAGGCGGCGGGGGCGATCCTGGCGTCGAACTCCACATATTTCCCGCCGAGGTTGAGACCAAGGGAAAGATGCGTTCCGCCGTCCTGAAACGCGAACAGAATTCGCTCCTCGCCATCCTCCTTGCGATAGATCGTCCGGTTACCGCTCAACTCCGTGGGCAGCACCCATGCGCTCAACGTGATTTGCGCGGCGGGCTTGAGTGCAGGCACATGGGGGATTTCCACTCCTTGAGTCGCACCATCGAGTCGGAGTGCCCTGCCCAGCACGCCGGGAACCCGGCTGGGATGGCCCAGCAAACGCCCGGGTGTGGGGCTGGTTCCGACGCTGTTTACCGCGTCGCCGGCGTCATCAAAGGTCCAGCGCGCCACAGGAGCGGGCGTTTCGGCGCGGGCTTTTCCGGAAAAAGTGAAACCAGCCACCAAGAGGACCAAGGCGACGGAGGTCTTCATGGAGCGTGTGTATGTGGTGAAGTCCACTATGGTCTGATAGTTCATTATTGTCTGATAGTTCACAAATATCGGGCGGGTTGATCGGGTTACGGTTGCACCATGGGAAAGCACGTGAAGCCGCTCTGCACCTGCCAGTATGGAGAGAAGCCATAGGGCGTTCCCTCGACGGCAAACCGGAGCGGGTGGCCTTCAACCGGCTTCAGCAGGCCCGGCAGTGCCGCCGGCTCGACCTTGATCCTCCCGTTTTCGTCATTCAGTGCCATCAGGATCGGGCCATATAACAGCGCATGGCGCTCCACATTGTCCGCCGCCTGGTCAAGCCCCTCGTATTGGACCGTGGTGAATCCCATGGGAAGACTGAAGCCGATCACGTCGTTATTCGCCCAGGTCCTTTGGATTGACGCATAGGTGCCCGGCTTGCCCACCGTGGCAGGCGAACCATTGATATTGATGGTCATGTCACGCGCCGCCCAGGCCGGCACGCGGATCCGCACGCACATCTCTTTGGGTGCCTCCGTGCCAACGGTCATGGTGACATTGCCCGCGCCCGGAAAGTTCGTCGTCTGGGTCACGGTCACATTGCTGTCTCCCTGCTTCCAGACAATCGTCGAAGGCGAGTACAAATTGACCAACAACCCTTTCTGGTCCGTTGAGTAGATATACTCGGGAAGTTTGGCAAACAGGCCCGCCACGGAGCATTCGCAGCAGGTGCCGTTACACACCGTGGCCTCCTTGGACCCGTGCAACTTGTTGTGATACCTGATGAAGCCCTTCGAATCCTGGCACGACAGGAAGACGTTGTAGATCTGCTTTTCGATTTCCGCCGCGTATTTCTCCTCGGTTGGGTAAAGCTGCATCAGCCGGCTAGTTATGTTCACCCAGAAGACGCTGCCGCAGGTCTCGCCGTTGCATCCCGTGGTGATCTTGCAGGACTTGGGAGGATAGGGTCCGTTGGCTTCACAAATGGCCGTCAAACCGCCGACATGTTCGAAATTTTCGTTATACATTTTCCATCCGCCCAGAACGGCATCCAGATACTTCCGCGCTCCGGTGGCCCGGTATTGGTCAAGGTAGGCCTCAAGCCCCAGCAGATCATAGCAGTGCGGCCGTTCGCCAGGGTAAAAGGTGAAGCACAGCGGTTCGCTGTTCTTGAGCTCGTTCATCCAGTATTCCTGGTCGAAATATCTCTCACTGACGATCAGGTCGTTGCTGGCGCCGACGGGCGAGTGATACACGAGCGGCCCTCCCGGAAATCCGTTCGGCGAATTGCATCCGTGAATCATCCGCGGCAGATAGGAACAGGTGTTGAACCAGTCGTAGAACCTGCGCACGATCGGGTAGGCGTCCGCATTGCCCGCGCGGCCCGCATCCAGCAAGCCCCGGGTCCAGAACACACGGTCGTAGTTCTTCCGTTCGCTGTTGATGCCGTCTGCGAGGGCGAAGGAATCGCTCTCGGGATAGTAATTGTGATAGCCGTCCGCGCGCTGACGAGCCTTGATCCTGCCCACGACCGTATCGACGATGTTTCTCATGTCGGCCCGTTCACCCCAGCGCAGGGAATTGGCGGCACCCTGCAACATCCGGCCTTCTTGGGACGCCGGCAGCGCCGACACCCAGAACAACCCGCCATCGCAGTAGTCCTTGCTGGTGAAACTGTGATTCAGATAGTCGATATTCCTGAGAAACGCGTCCTGCAGGACTCCCGGTTGGAGCGATACGCCTTTGGCCGGGGAAGTCGCCGCATACGCGACCGGTCTCCAAGTTTCGGGCAGCGAATGGGGTTTGGCACCACTCTCGATCCGGGCGTACTCGGCCCGCATGGCCGCCGCGATTTCCGCAGGATAGTTCACCGGAGCGACCACTTCAAAGCAGTCAACGACCTGCCGGCAATCCGTCGCCTGCGGGTTGCGCTGTTTCCGGACCACGATCCTCAGGGTGTGCGGCTCTCCGGCCTTCAGGCCGGTCTTCTCGAAGAGAACCACGTTTGAAATCCAAGTGGCGCTATAGGCGTCCACCGTCTTCTGCAAGACCCCGTCGAGATAGACATCCGCAAAGCCGTGATCCCTGCCGGTCGCGCCAAACCATCTCAATGCGGAACCCCTGAATCTAAGCTCACACGTGTTGAACGGCACGTTGGACCCATGGAAGTTGCGGGCGTGGAAACCGTCCTGATCCGTTTCCAGCGACCATTTTCCGAAATACAAGGCCGAATCCTCATCCATGACCGCACCTGATAGCGGAGCGGGCGCAGGCAAAGCCCTTGGCACGGGCAACACTTCGTTGGTCGCCACCTCGATCTTGTCGCACTCCACCCAATGGTCCGTGGCGGCGGAATCCTTTTGGTGAAGCACCACCACCTTGATGGAGTGTGCGCCCGGGGGAAGCTCCCCCGAGTCAAACACCGCCGAGCTTGGTTGCTTCGTAGCGCTGTAAGTGTCCACGGTCGCCTTGAGTGCGCCGTCCAGATAGACCTCCGCTTTCCCCCGGCTGTCGCTTTTCGTGCTGAACCATTTGAGGCGCGTGCAACTGGTGTTGGCGTATTCGAAGAAGTCGTTTGCCGTCATGCTGGATTTGGCTGTCCCGTTGTTCCAGCCCTCTCCCGCATCGAAGGCGGTCCAACCCGCACCGGAATACCTGATGCTCTTGTGCCTGTCGTCAAAGCTGCGCACCTGGGTCGGGGGCTCCGCCGCCAATGCGGAGGCTGGCGGAACCGCCGCCATGAAGGTCAACGCGAGTGTTTTGATCGTCATTCTCATCTTATATATTGATTTGTGTTATATTGATTTTGTGAGCTATTGAAACTTGCATGCCTTGTTTCATTGCCGTGGAGTATCAGTAGGTGGGAACGGAGCCTCGAAGACATAACTGCCCGATCCGACCTCATACACCGCCGCGTCCTTTTCGGGGCGGAGGAACTTCACGCCCTTCGCGTTGGCGGCGGGTTGGCCGGATTCCGTGACGTCGCCGGATTTGGCGGTTGGCACAAACACCGTGGCGGTGGTGTTCGGCGGGATGGTGACTTCGAGGCGCAGCTTGCCGGCTTCGCGCCGCCAGTTGCTCTCGATTTTGCCGTAGAGCGACTGGTGCGAGCACTTCACCCAGGTCAGGTCGCCGACCACGGCGGGCTTGACGAGGATGCGCTTGAAGGCGGTTGCGGCCGGATCGAGCCGGATGCCGCCCAAGCCGCGGTAAAGCCACGCGTCGATGCTGCCGAGCGCGGGGTGGTTGAGCGAGCCGGCGCCGTTCCATGATTCCCACACCGTGGTGCCGCCGTTGTTGAGCATGTGAAGCCAGCCGGGGGAATCCTTCTGCGTGAGCATCGCATAGGCCACGTCGTCGCGCCCCTCCTCCATCAGTGTCTGGAACACATAGTAGGTGCCGATGATGCCGCTGCTGATGTGGTTGTTGCGGGTTTGCGTGATGTTTTCGAGCAGGCGTGTGAACACGAGTTCCCGCTTGTCCGCAGGGGTCATGCCGAAGGTGAGCGCCAGCGCCGGGGCCGTCTGGCTGTCCTTGGCATAAAGGCCGGCTTCCGCGTCGAAGTATTTCTTGTGGAAGGCGGCGGAAATGTCTTCCGCCAGGCGGGAGTACCGCGCGGCATCGTCGGCCTTGCCCAACAGGCGGGCGATTTCGGCGACGATTTTTGCGTGCTGGAAATACGCCGCGGTGCCGACGAGCTGGGGCGGCGTCCTCCCCGATGGCCCGCTTCCTCCCGCCTCCAGCCAGTCGCCTTCGTTGGCCCAACTGATGTGGCCGGGAGACCAGATGGCGGCGTAGTC
The DNA here is from genome assembly GCA_964425095.1 of uncultured Luteolibacter sp. Lineage (GTDB taxonomy): Bacteria > Verrucomicrobiota > Verrucomicrobiia > Verrucomicrobiales > Akkermansiaceae > Luteolibacter. The sequence continues at coordinate 6,045 of CAYRLT010000196.1, read as the reverse complement.
GAGATACTTCTTCATGGGCTCGTAGGCCTCTTCGAGAATCCGCCGGTCGCCGTAGTAGCGGTAGTGCTTCCAGGGCAGGCGGACGAGCGCACCGCCCCACCACGGATCGGAGAGAAAGTGGGGCGAACCGTCGGGATTCGAGCGGCCCCAGCCGGGCGCGGGGGCGATGCAGGAGGCATGCCCGTTGGGGTCCTGCACATCCAGCATGTCGCGCCACCATTTCAGGTAAAACCCGGCCATGCGGAAGTTGTGGATCGCCTCCTCCATGGTGATGTAACCGTCGCCGGTCCAGCCGATCTTCTCGCGGTGCGGACAGTCAGTGGGGATGCCGTGCGTGTTGGCCAACTGGGTGCGGAGAATCATTTCATGAATCCGGTTCACATCCGGATTCGAACAGGAGAACTCACCGGCAGGCTCCGGGTCGGTGTGGACCGTCCGTCCGACCAGGGTGTCGAGCGTGGGTTTCTCCGTCAGGCCCGTGACTTGCACATAGCGGAAGCCGTAATAGGTGAAGCGCGGCTCGAAGGTTTCATCGCCTTCGCCGGCGAGGATGCACTCGTGGGTCTGGTAGCGGCCCTGGGTCAGGCCTCCATTTCCCATATTGAGCGTGCCGTCTCCGTTGAGTCTTTCATCAAAGAGGAGGGTGATCTTCCGGCCGCGCTCGCCGCGCGTCGTCAGCCTCGCCCAGCCGGAGGCGTTCACCCCGAGATCGAACACAAACACGCCGGGCTTCGGCTCGGTCAGCTTGACCGGGCGAATCGAGTCGACGGCACGGATCGGCGGATGATACTGCGCCTGCAAGCGCCCCTTCGGCGCGGGCATGATCCGGGCACCGGTCCATGCCGAGTCATCATATTCCGGCCGGTCCCATCCCGGCATCACCTTGCGCGCGTCGTAGGTCTCGCCGCCGCGGATGCAGTTGTAAACGATCGGGCCGTCGGTCGAGACCTTCCAGCTTTCGTCGGAGCGGATCGTCGTGCTGGTGCCATCGGCATATTCCACATCGATGCGCAGCAGCAGCTTCGGGGGGGCGATCCATGGCGCCGCCTGGAAAGCCCAGACGTCGTTGGTGCGCTCGTTGAACCAGCCGTTGCCGAGGATCACGCCGAGGGTGCTCTTGCCGGCCTGGAGCATGGGAGTGACATCATGCCCCACGTAGAGCACTCTTTCGTTGTACGCCGTGAACCCCGGGTCGAGGGCGTGGTCGCCGACCTTCAGCCCGTTGATATAAAGTTCGTTGTAGCCCAGCCCGCAGACATAGGCGGTGGCCCGCACCGGCTTTTGGGATAGAACGATCTCCTTGCGCAGCATCACCGCCCGGTCGCCCGCCGGATTTGCAGTCCTGCCGCCGGGCTGGGCTTTCTCCACGCCATCCACGAGCCTCTGCCTTGACCAACCGCCTTCTTCCACGGAGTCAAGGGCGGTCACTTCCGCATTTTGGGCCACGTTTCCGGCGGCCGCCATGACCTGCATTTCCGCCAGCGCGAAGCCGAAATTGTTGCCATCACGCAAGGCCAGCTTGGTCACGGTCACGCGCACGTAACGGGCGGAGACTTCCTTGAATCCATACGACTGCGCCTCATCGCCGGGATTGGCGACATCCCTGCCGGTACAATCCACGACCGTTCTCGCGTCGGAGAAATCCTTCCGCCCGGCCACTTCGATCTTGAAACGCACCGGGTAGAGAAAGCCCGGTGTGTCCGGGTAGTTGAAGGGCCGCGCGGGGACGAGTCGCACCGCCTGGATCGGCTGTGCCTTGCCGAGATCAACCGCGACCCACTTGGGCACATCGGCCGAGTTCGCCAACTGGCTGTGGTAGCCGTTGTGCGGGGATGCGCTTGCGCCGGTCGCTTCGGCGCCGATCCACCGGGCGTCCCCCCAGTCCGCCGGTGCGAGCAGCCCCATCGACCACATGGCCGGTTTGCTCCAGCCGGAGGGTTGACCGCTCCGGTCCCCGCCGTCGCTCGAAGAGCTATGGCGGGCATGCCAGACGCGGACTTTCCAGTGACACAGCGCGCGGGAGGCCAGCGGCTTGCCGGCATAGGCGACATGAAGTTGCTGATCGGACTCGACCTTGCCGCTATCCCACAGGTCGCCCTGATCGGCGGCAAGCTTCTCCGGCGTACTCGCCACCAGCACCTGCCAGGCCGCCTGCGTCAGGCCCCTGGCGTCGGCCGCAACGGCACCCAGGGTCCACGACAATCGTGGTTGGGCAACGTCGATTCCCAGCGGATCTTGCCGATACTCACACCGAAGGTTCGCAGGCTGAATGTCAACCGCAATGGCTGCCGTAGCCCCCAAGAGCCACAAAGCAGCCAGCGCGAAAATTGCCGGGCGAACTCCCCTGTTGGCGGCATGCCATGCATGGTGTCGAATCATCCAAGTTGGATTCATGCAGGCATTCTGTATTCGGATCAATTCACTTGCGTATCCACACCGAGGCGGTGTTCGGCGGCATGGAGAGCACGAAGCCGTTGCCGGACGGTTCGATCTTCACGTTGTCGTCGGAACTCATCACCAGCGACCATTGGCCCTTGGCGTCGGGCACATTAATGAACTGTTTGCCCGGTCCGGCGACCCGGAAGGCGTACATCAGTTGCGCCTCGCCCTTGCCATCGCCGAAGCAGACGACGTCCCAGTCTTCCAACGTGCGGACCTGAGGCAGGGGAAAAAACACCGGCTGCGACTGGAGGTGGCGGACCGATTTGTATTTGTCAACCAGGGTCCGGACGCGCCGGGCGGCCTCGTCGCTCCACTGGGCGATGTCGCCGTTGAAGGAGAGCGTTCCGGGCATGCGGCTGATGACGTTGTAGGCAGTCGCCTCGCGGTCGCCGCTTCCCCTGTGGGCGCGCACGGCGGAGTTGAGCATGTAGCTGGGCCAGAAGCGGAGCGCGCCAGTCTGCTGGAACCGGCACACGTCGGGATCCGCAGTGTGGTCGCTGAGCCAGGTGCCGGTGCAAAAGCGCATGTTCTGCAGGTCGAAGCGCATCCCGCCGCCGCAGCAGCACTCGATGTGGAAGTCGGGGTGCTCCCTGGTGATGCGGCCCATCAGTTCGTCCCAGGCGATTTGATAAGTGAGTCCGCCCGCTTCCTCCATCTCGAACCGGAACCAGGTCAGGTTGTAGGTCTTGATCCACTTGCGCATGGTCTCCACGGCGTCATCCAGACCCGCTGCCGTATTCAGGTTGAATGGCGGGTCTGCGCCGCGGTTCTTGCTGATCAGGTACGACCACAGGCCGAAACCCATTCCGGCGTCGCGGCACTGCTTGCTAAGCCGTTGCACGTCCGCCACTCCGGCGGGGAATTTCGCCGGGTCCGGTTCGTCCCAGCGACCGGTGCCCGATGACCCGAACGCGCCCTTGCCGTACCAGCCGGCATCGAGGCAGAAATACTCGCAGCCCAGTTCGGCCGCCCGCTGCGCCTGCCGTTGCATGACGTCCATATTGAAATTGCCATGGAGGCCAAACCAGTGGTCATAGGTGACCTTGTTGACCTGGGCCATCGGAGGTCGTTTGTAGGCGATCCGCTCATGGATATAGCGGCGGCCGTTGTTTTCGAGCGGCGACCAGTCCCGCCCCTCGAAAAACACCAGGTGGACTTTCGGCACCATCAGGGTCGAGTTCGGTTCGACGGCGAACTCGCCGAGGTTCATGGTCCCGCTGACCCCGAAGGCGGAGTCGCCCATGCCCTCGAAGCCCACGCCGGCATAACCGGCCGTCATCGACCATGCCGAGCCCCACTCGAAGGCCACCCAGAAACCGGCCATCTCCGCGCCACGTTGCAGGGCGAACTGCATCATCGGAACGTATTCCTTGCTCACGCCGCCGCCGATTTGGATGGGCTTGGCGTGATCGGGAAGCATGATCGCCCGATCCACCAACTCGAACGCCCGGCTGGGGTAGGTCGCGTCGAAATGCTGGCTGCCGGTCAGGTATCGGACGCGAGGGAGGGTTTTGGGTGGATCGACGTCGACGAGGATGGCAAAGGGTTTGATCAGCAGTCCGCCGATGCGCTGGTTGCCTTTGTTAGTGAAACTCAGTTGATACCAGAGTGCGTTGTATGCCTTGTCCCGCGCATGGGTGATCCGGGTGACCAGGTCGCCGGTAACATTTTCCAGCACGCCCGGCTCCTTCTGCTCGAAGGTGAAGGGACGCCCGCCCATCTCGACGGTGATGGGCAGGCCGGGCCGGATGAATTTGGCCAAACCCTCAGGCGCGGCGGCGGCGATCATGTCGGACCCGGCCGCCGTCGCGGGCGCGGGCTGGTTTGGAACAGCCACGACGACCGCGGACTCCGCGGGTTTGACGGTCTCGAGCACGCCGTCGGTTAGATTGGCCAGCGCCCACGCACCGGTCTCGATCGAGTCGAGCGCGAAAGGTTTGGCGCCTTTGCTCAGGATGTCCTTGCCATTCAAGACCTGCATCTCCGCCAGCGCGAAGGCGAAGTTGTCGCCGTCCCGCTGGCGTAGCCTGGTGACCGTCAGCCGGACATAGCGCGCGGTCACCGGTTCGAAATGATAGATCGGCGCTTCGGTGCCCGGATTCGGCTGGTCGGCGGCGGTTTTGTCTAACAGCAATCTGGCGTCCGAGAAATCTGCCTTCGCTGCGGCCTCGAGCTTGAAGCGCACCGGGAACAGGAAGCCCGGCTTGTCGGACTGATAGTTAATGGGCCGGGCCGGAAACAAGCGCACGGCGTCGAAGCTCCGCGGCTGGTCCAGGTCGAGCGCGACCCACTTGGCCGTGTCGGCGGACTTGGCGATCTCGCTGTGATAGCCGATGAGCGGCCCAGGCGCGGCGGCATTGGTGGCGCTGTCGGCGGCGACGGCTGCCAGCGGAGCCAGCAGACAGCAGCCGACAAGCGTGAGAGTTGCCGGACCCATTCCCGATATTGTAGTTAATACCACTCTACACCAATTCATATCATTGTCCTTTCTAGCCAGATCACAATCAATCAATCGATCTTTCTTCATGGGATTCTCCGGCGAGTGATGGTCTTTATTTCGCAATGAGGATGCCGGACATGACGTAGATCGGCATCGGCGTCTTGCTGGACGCTTCGTTCCATGGCCACCCCTTTTGGCCGCCGATCGAGGCGATCCAACTGACTGTCGGGGTTCCGTTGATGGTGTCGGTGAGCATCGCGTTGCCATAGAATTTCCAACCGGTGGACGAGATCAAAGACCAGTCGGAGTTTTCGCCCCCGGAGCTGGTCGAGCCGGTCCAAACCAGGAAGTTCCCGCCGCCCAGATCGGGTGGACCGGTGCCAAGTTCGGTCATGTCGATCGGGTTTTGAATGGTGCCGTCCCACAGGTCGGAATTGTCGTTGGCCACGATGGCTCCGGCCAGATTGTAGATGGGGACGCCGTTGCCGTCCTTGGCCGGGTCGGTTTGGGTATTGGTCCGGGCGATGACCGTGGGGCCGTCGGCCGGTTTGGCCGTGACGATGGCATGCCATGTGGTGTTGAGGGCGACAAGGGCCGGAACCGCAGTGGCGGCGCGGGTGGCGAAGGCATTGTAGTCGGCAATGGTCTTGGGTGCGGCGGGATCCGCGCCCGAACAACCCCAGGTTTTGGTGCTGGTGACAAACACCAGGCGATACCGGTCACCCGCCTTCAGGCCTTGCGGCACGGTGACCTGGGCCACCGGCGCGAGGCGTTGGAAGCGCTGGCCAACTGAAGGGAATTTGGGCTTGCCGCCCGCAAAGATCCGGGCGCGCAACAGGCAGGAGCGATCCAGTTTCAAGGTCCCGGAAGACGCGGGTGACTGGGCTGACGGTTCGGAGCCGTCGGTGGTGTAGCGGATCACCGCGCCAGGCACGGCGGAGGTGATCTTCACCTCGGTCGTCTCAGGGAACGGGGTTAGGCCTTCGATGGTCAGGGGTTCGACGATTGGATAGCAGGTGTAGGTCCGCTGGCCAAGGTCCCAGCAGGGCATGAACTCGCAGTCGGGATGGTCTTTGACCGTGAAGTGCAGCGGCGCGTCCGGCTTCGCTTGCAGCCAGGCGGCCGGAACATCGGGCGATTGGTTGATCCTGATGCGCAGCGAG
>CAYRLT010000195.1:0-6245 GCA_964425095.1 uncultured Luteolibacter sp. | reverse complement strand
TAGAGCCACTCAGCGGACACAGCGTTTCATACGCTGGGTGCGGGTCTGGATCTACAAACAGGCTCCCTGGGGTGACTCCATCGCCCGTCTGAAGAAAGTCTGGGGCGGGATCTATTCATAGTTTTCCACACCGATCATTCTGGATTCCTGCCGCCGCGGGCAGCAGGTAAAATAAGCTGGAAGAAAAGACCTGCTGGATTACTCTTATCGCTGTGAGGAACATGAAACTAGCAATTGCGCTGATTTTTGGGCTGGCTCTCCAGCTTGCCCAAATCACGCCGGTTGCGGCCGAGCTCGGCTCTTCATGCCACGCTGTCGCCAAGTCCTGCTGCTGCTCGGGCTCCCAATCTTGCCCTTGCATGAATGAGGGGGAGTCGAACCAAAAACCCTCACCCGTAACCATTCACAGCGGGAATGAGGTCAAAATCCCAGCGATGAAATCCACGGACACGCTCGTCTCCGTGGTTTCCGACCACAATAACCCCTCGTTTTCCAACGTGGAAATCCCCTCGCTGACGGCACCCATCGTCGGCTTCACCGGCGTCCGTTTGTCGGTGGCATTCTGTAGTTTCGTCATTTGAGAACGCGCCTTCGCAGGCGAATTGTGCCCGTTCATCTCCGCCGCTAACCGCCGCGATGACTGATCAGGCGATTTGGAAGCCGTTGTTCCAACTTTAAACTCTCATGACTCATGCATTCCATTTATCCACTATTTACCGGCATTCTTGTGGCCGGAAGCCTGCTCCAAGCCGGCGAAACACAAGTCCTCAATGACGGATTTCTCGCCCGTGTGAGATCCGAAGCCGCCCGCACTCATCCATCCGCCGTCGCAGGCAAACATAAAGCAGACGCGGCATCCCATGACGTCCGCTCAGTGCGCCTATGGGATGATCCCATGGTCGATTTCGGATATATGCAGGCCGAGGAAATGATGCAAATGGACGATGGCGACGTCATGCTTGGCATCGAACAAGCATTGCCGAAACCCGGCATGTTCGATGCGGAACGCCGGAAAATGGAGGCGATGAGCCGTGCGGAAACAGAAAACGCCCGCTCATCCGCCCTCTCCGCAGGCGCGGAAGCCGCCCGCTCCGCGATCGAACTCGCCCTCACCGATGAATTAATCGCGCTCCAACAATCGCAAGTCACCTGGCTCTCAGCGATGACCGAGAATGCCCGACAAATGGCGGCCGATCCGATGGGTTCCAGCGCCGATGCGCTGCGCATGTCCGTTGAGTTGGAGAAGGAACAACAAATGCTTGATGCCGCCCGTCGGAGTCGTGAGGGCTACGCCCAAAAACTCAATCTCACACTCGGCCGGTCACTGGATTCGCCATGGCCGGTGTTGAAACTTCCCGTCACCCCACCACCAGTGCCACTCGCCACGGCGGAGATCGCCCGCATTCCCCATGCCAATCCCAAGGTCCGCGCCATGCGCGAAATGGCGGGTGCTGCCAACGCAGATATCCGCATCGCCGATCGCGAGCGTCTGCCGGAAATCGCCGTCGGAATTGATACCAAAATCTATTCTGATACCCGCGACGTTCGAAGCACGACAGTCGGCATCAAGATGAGCCTCCCCTGGTTCAATAATCGATCCTATCAAGCGAAAATAGACGCCGCAAAAAGCCGCGAGTTGGCTGTCGGAGGTGACGTGGAAACCATGCGTCGTGAAGTAGCGGCGATGGTTCTAAACGCCGCCACCGAGGCCGCCAATGCTGCCGCCCAAGCGCGTGCATTTTCCGGGAAAATCCACGAAAACACCCGCCAAGCCGCCCAAGCCACCGAAGCCGCATGGATCAGCTCGAAAGCCCCGTTGTCCCAGCTACTCGATTCATCTCGATCGCTCTTCGCCGTCCGTCTCGAACAACGCCGCATGATCGCCATGCAACTCGCCGCGCTTGAAGAACTCCAAACCCTCGTCCCCAATCATTAAGCTCATGAAAACATTTCTAACCATTATCATCACCGCCCTGCTGGCCGTCGTCGGCACATGGTTTTACCTGAATCAAGCCACGCCAACATCCGATTCAACCGCCACCGGCGGTGAGCGCAAACCGCTTTTCTATCAGAGCGCGATGCACCCGTGGATCAAGAGCGACAAACCCGGCCGCTGCACGATCTGCGGCATGGAACTCACACCCGTTTACGAGGGTGAAAAAGGCTTCGACGAATCCGGCGGCGGCAATGTCGTCGCGCTCACACAAAACCAAATCCAAGTGCTGCATGTGCAAACCGTCGAGGCGAAAACCCGCCCACTCACCCGCACATTGCGCGTGGCCGGGGTGGTCGATGACAACGCCATGCGTCACCGCATCCTCTCCGCCTATGTGGACGGACGCATCGACAAACTGCATGTGAATTTTGTCGGCGCCGAAGTGACCGAAGGCCAGCCGCTCGCGGAATTTTACAGCCCCTCACTGCTTCAAGCGGAACGCGAATACCGCCAACTCGGTGGCGAACTCCGAAAAAACACCGCGCTCCGGCTCCGCCAAATGGGCCTCACCCCGGATCAGATCGCCGCGCTCGAACAAAAACCCGCCGACTCACTCACCTCGCAAATTCTCTCTCCCATCAGCGGCACCGTCGTTTCACAAGCAATCTACGAAGGCCAATACGTCGCCACCGGACAACAATTGTTCGAAATCGCCGACTTCTCCACCATGTGGTTCATGTTCCGCGCCTATGAGCAGGATATGCCGTGGATCAAAACCGGACTCACCGTCAAAGTATCAACTCCCTCGATTCCCAATAAGGAATTCACCGGAAAAATCACCTTCATCAATCCCAACTTCGATGAAGCCACCCGTTCCACCAAGGTGCGCGTCGAATTGCCAAACCCGCTGGTCAACGGTCGACGTGAATTACTCCACCGGCTTTATGCCGATGGCATGGTGGAACTCGAAGCCCCCGCCGTCCTAACCGTTCCGCGCTCCGCCGTGATCGAAACCGGGCCTGAGGCGGTGGTTTATATCGATCAAGGCGGCGGCGCCTACGAACACTCAGTGCTGAAAACCGGCCGCCGGGGCGATACGCACATTGAAGTTCTATCAGGAGTCAAGGATGGCGATGCGATTGTCACCAATGGCAACCTGCTGATCGATGGCCAAGCGGAAATGAACCGCGCGTTCATGAGTCCGCCGGAAGCCGTCGTGCCCGTCACGGCGCAAACCGGGCTAACCGAGGAACAAAAAAAATCCATCGTGGAGTTTCTGAAAGTCGCCGATGCGATGGCGGCCGCTCTTGCTGCGGATGATCTGGCCGCGTTCAATACCGCCAGTGAACCGGCGATGAAAACCACCGGCGATCTCGTGAAAATACTGCGCCCGTTTGCAGAAAACCTCGATGCACTCGAGAAAGCGCGGCACTTCCACGGCTTAAAAGATATCAAAAGCGCCCGCGTCGCATTTCACGTATTCTCGGTGGCCGCCACCGCCGCCCTCGAACCCTTGCGAAAAACCGGACAAACACCGGATTTTCAAATCTATGAATGCGGCATGATGGATGAAGCCATTCCCAACGTGCCGCAAAAAGCGCGCTGGATTCAAACCGGTGGACGAAACATGGCCAATCCGTTTTTCGGCAGTGAAATGCCCGAGTGTGGCAAGGAAATCAAACCATGAACCGTGGCCCGGGCATCCTGCCCGGAGCTAATCAAGAAAAGGCGGCGGGCAGGATGCCCGCGCCACAATCTCAATCAAACGTTAGAACTTTATGATCGGAAAAATCATCGAATGGAGCCTGCGCAACCGCTTTCTGGTTCTCTGCGGGTCGCTGCTGATCGTCGCGCTCGGCGTCCGCGCTCTTTACCTCACACCGGTGGATGCCATTCCGGACCTCACGGAAAACCAAGTGCTCGTCTATGCGGATTGGATGGGCCGTAGCCCGCAGGAGGTTGAGGACCAAGTGACATTCCCGCTCTCCACCGGCCTTCAAGGACTCGCCGGCGTGAAGGAAGTGCGCGCCACTTCGATGTTCGGGTTCTCCCTCGCCACGATTATCTTCGAAGATAAGGTCGATACCTATTTCGCTCGTGCCCGCGTCCTAGAACGACTCAATTTCCTCCAAGGCCAGATGCCCGAAGGCGTGACTCCTCAACTCGGGCCCGACGCCTCCGGTCTCGGTTGGGTCTATCAATACTATCTGCATGTTGATCCAGCAAAAGCCACGGATGGTGGTTACGACCTAGCACAACTGCGTTCGCTCCAAGATTGGAAAATCCGCTACGATCTCGCAAGCGTCCAAGGCGTTGCGGAAGTCGCCAGCATTGGTGGTTTTGTGAAGCAATACCAAGTCGAGCTTTCATCCACCAAGATGCGGGCCACCAACGTCACGTTGATGGAAGTGATGACCGCGGTGCAAAATGCCAATCTCAATGTCGGCGGCAAAACAGTGGAGGAAAATGGCGCGGAATTCGTCCTGCGCGGAATCGGCTTGGTCACCGGTCCGGAAGATCTTGAACTGGTCACCGTCAAGGCGGTGAATGGCACGCCGATCTATCTGAAAGACATTTCCACCATCCAGATCGGCGGCGATTACCGCCGCGGCACGCTGGATCTGAATGGCCATGAAGCGGTAGGCGGCACCGTCGTCATGCGCACCGGCGAGAACGCCAAGGCGGTCATCGAGCGGGTAAAACAAAAGATCGATGAAATCTCATCCAGTCTACCGCCGGGCGTGACGATTCGGCCGTTTTATGATCGCAGCGAGTTGATCGATCGCACGATCGACACACTCAAGCACGCGCTCGTTGAGGAAATCATTCTGGTCACTCTAGCGCACATCATTTTCCTGTGGCATTTCCGCAGCATACTCATTGTTACGTTGCCGCTGCCGATCTCGATTCTCGTTTCATTCCTGATGATGAAAGCTTTTGGCATCACCAGCAATATCATGTCTCTAACTGGGATTGCGATCGCCATCGGCGTGCTGGTGGATGCGGCGATCGTGGTGACCGAAAACGTCATCCGCCATTGCGAGACGGAAGAAAAAGAAAAGGGCCGGCCGCTCACCGCAGTCGAGCGATGGCAGACGACGCTCACCGCATCCCAACAGGTCGGGCGACCGATCTTTTTCGCGATGGGTATTATCCTGCTCGCCTTCCTTCCTGTGTTCGCGCTCGGCGGCCAGGAGGGGAAATTGTTCCACCCTCTGGCCTTCACCAAGACCTTCGCGATGCTTGGCGCGACGTTGTTAGGTGTGACGTTGGTGCCCGTGCTTTGCTCATTCCTCGTGCGCGGACCTTATCATGAGGAAGACCGCAACATCGTGATGAGCTTTCTCATGCGCCTTTACGAACCCGCGCTGTCATGGGCGCTGGATCATCGCAAGACGATTGTCGGTGCTGCGGTCCTTCTGCTAGGTTTTTGCATGCTGCTGGCATTTGGCTTGCCACGGGCCACCACCAAACAACTCGCCGATGCTGGATTCGCCCGCACCGCTTCCTGGTTCGCGGGCTTCGGCAAGGAGTTCATGCCGCCGCTCAACGAAGGCAGTCTGTTGCACATGCCGGTATTGATGCCGAAAACGGGGCTGAAGGAAATTCAGCGAGTCATGTCATGGCAGGATAAAATTATTGCCGCCACTCCCGAGGTGGAAACCGTCGCCGGCAAGCTCGGCCGCTTCGAAACCGCCACCGACCCCGCACCGACGGAAATGCTGGAAACCACCATCATGCTCAAACCCGAATACATACCTAACGGGAAATTCCGGGTGAAACGAAATCCAGCATGGCGCGACGGCATGACCATGGAAAAGCTCAAGGCCGAACTCACCGAGAAGATGAAAGACGTGCCCGGCTATGTGCCCGCATTCTTACAGCCGATCGAAAACCGGATTCTCATGCTCTACACCGGTATCCGCGCCCAGGTGGGGGTGAAAATTTACGGCGATAACCTCGACTCCATCCAACGCAAGGCTTTCGAGATCGAGAAGATCATCAACGAGGTCCCAGGCGCTGCCGGCGTTTCACCATCGCGTGTGCAGGGAAAACCTTATCTCAACATCGTGGTGGATCGAATCGCCATGGCGCGCTACGGCCTGAGTGCGAAGGACGTGCTGGACGCGGTGGAGATTTCCATCGGCGGCAAAAACGTCAGCACCACCATCGAGGGCAGGCAGCGTTTCCCCATCCAGATCCGTGTCGAACGCGGCGAGCGCGATGACATTGAAAAACTCAGCCGGATTCTCATCGCGGCCAAGCCCGGCATGAGCGCGCCCGCCGCTCCGCAAGGCGGTGGTGGCAT
>CAYRLT010000194.1:0-9148 GCA_964425095.1 uncultured Luteolibacter sp. | reverse complement strand
TCTTCCGGCGGATCTCGCCATGGGGAGGTGTTATCTGCCCGTGGCGGATCCTCTGGATTCGATCTCTTTGTTAGAAGCGCATGGCCGCTGGCTCGTGCGATCCGCTGCTTGGGTCAACGCGGGGTTTGCCTATGCGGAATCCCTGCGCTCGCGGCGCTTGCGGGCGGCCACTGTATTGCCGGCGATGATCGCGCGGGAAACGCTGGAGCGGATGCGGGGTGCCGATTGGAAAACCTTGCAGGGCCGCGTCAAAGTGCCGCGTGCCAGGGTTTATCTGGCCTTGGTGAGGGCGTTCATGGGCAAGACCCAGTGAGGGGGGGGAGGGCGGTTATTTCGCCGGGGCGATGGCGTCGATTGCTTCTAGCAAGGCTTTGTCGAGGGCAGGGCCGTCGAGGGCGTCGAGGGTATCGTTGAGTTGGCTGACGGTGCGGGCGCCGATGATGGTTGAGGTGACTTTGTTGGATCGCAGCGCCCAGCGCATGGCGAGGTGCTGGAGCGAAATGCCATGCGCGGCGGCGAGATCGCCAAGAGCTCGGATTTTTTCCTGTTGGGCGATGACTTGTTCGGTTTTTAGAAATCCATCGGGGTTGGCGGCGCGGGAATTCTCCGGGATGGCCTCAAAATATTTCGGGGTCAGCATGCCTTGAGCGAGTGGGCTGAAGGTGATGCAGCCGAGGCCTTCGTCGGCCAGCCATTCGAGGATACCGGAGGATTCGTATTCGCGTTGGAGGATGGAATACGGTGGTTGATAGATGAGGCAGCGGATGCCCATTTCCGAGAGGATTTTCACGGCTTTTTTGAGCCGTTTTAGCGGGTATTTCGAGAGGCCGACGTAGAGGGCCTTGCCGCTGTGGACGGCAGTGGCGAGGGCAGACATGGTTTCCTCTAACCGGGTGTCCGGATCCGGGCAATGTGAGTAGAAGATATCGACGTAGTTGAGGCGCAGACGTTTGAGCGATTGGTCAAGCGACGAGAGAAGATGCTTGCGTGAGCCGTTCATGCCGTATGGGCCGCGCCACATGTCGTGGCCGGCCTTGGTGGAGATGATTAATTCATCGCGGTGGCAGACGAAATCACTGACGAGGATGCTGCCGACGTTTTCTTCGGCGGATCCGGGCGGCGGGCCGTAGTTGTTGGCGAGATCGAAATGGGTGACGCCGCGATCGAACGCGCGGTGCAGCATGCGGCGGGCTTCTTCGGAATTGTCCACGCCACCGAAGTTGTGCCAGCAACCGAGGGAAATGGCGGGTAGCAGGAGGCCGGAATCCCCGCATCGCCGATAGGGCATACGGCCATCGTAACGCGCGTCGTCAAACATGGATTGAAACTGGCGGATCTCGCCGCGCATGCCAAGGCTGAAGAACGAAGTCGTTGTGAATGTTCCCCTTACCAAGTGCCCACATACCTGTATTTATGGGTGTATGAAAACTACCATTGACTTGCCTGACGACGTATTTATGAAAGCCAAAATTCTCGCAGCCGAGCGCAGCATGACGTTTAAGGATGTCGTGGTCCAAGGTTTGAAACTCGTCACGGAGGCGCCTCCTGAAGCCGATCAGAAGGCAAGGAAGACGGCGCTCAAACGCCTCCTCAAAGCCATGCAGGCGAGCAATACTGAGCCGATGGTTCCTCTTAAACGGGAGGAGATTTATGATCGGTGAGGTGTTTCTGGATTCCAACGTGCTGTTGTATTCCTGTTCGGCAGCATCGGAAGATGTTGGCAAACGTCAGGTGGCGGAGAATCTCATCCTGAACCACCCGTTTGCGATCTTCGCTCAGGTGCTTCAGGAGTTTATCGCCAACGCGCTTCGCAAGCCGCGCCTTGGCATCACGGAATCCAATATCGACGCCACCCTCCGACTTGCGGCCATGGTGCGGGTGCAGCCGATGACCCATGAGCTGATGATTTCCGCCGTGATGCTCCGCCGACGTTTCCAGTTGTCCCAGTGGGATGCCACCATTGTCGCAGCCGCTGCGGAACTAGGCTGCAAGACCGTTTATTCGGAGGATATGAATGACGGACAGGACTACGCGGGTGTCCGGTTGGTGAATCCCTTCAAGTATTAGAAGAAGACTCGGAGCGAGACGCTCCTTGGACGGACTGGCGCTAGACGCGCCAGCCACGGTGGAGTTGGGACTTTATTTTAGCGCCCGCAAGCGTTCGAGGAGCGGCGGGTGGGAATAATCGAGCCACACGCGCAACTTGCCCGGGGATGGGTGAGAGAGGTGATCGGCTGTCATTTTTTTCAAGGCGGATGCCAGCGGCGCGCCGTCGCCGGTGACTTGCCAGGCGTAGGCGTCGGCCTCGAATTCATGGCGGCGGGACCATGCGTTTAAGACCACGCCGAGGAGTTTGGAGACGGGTTCCAGCAGGATGCTAAAAAGCACGAGGCCGACGTGCGGCGAGATTTTGCTGACGCCGAAGGCATCGAAAAGCAGTCTGGCGAAGTGGCCTGTGGGGTCGGTCGCGAGGCCGAGCAAGAAGAAGATGGCGGCGGTCTGAATGATGCCGGCGGCGAGACGTTGTTTGATGTGGCCGCGGCGGAAATGGCCGATTTCGTGGGCGAGCACGCCGATGAGTTCGGGTCGGCTGCTTTTATCGATCAAGGTGTCGAAGAGCGCGATTTTTTTGCGTTTGCCGAAGCCGGTGAAAAAAGCGTTGGCCTTGGTCGAGCGTTTTGATCCGTCCATGACGAACACTCCATCGAGCGGAAAACCGCAGCGTTTTCCGAGTTCTTCGATTTCATGTTTCAAGTCGCCGTCGGGCATCGGGGTGAACTTGTTGAAAAGCGGCATGATGAGTGAGGGGGCGAGCCAAGTGAGAACCAATTGCAGGCCAGTGACGACCGCCCAAGCCCAAAGCCAGGCGTGGGAAACGTTGATGAAGATCCACAGGACGGCAGCGGCCAAAGGCAGGCCGATCAGCGCCGCGAGCAGCAGTCCCTTGAGTCGATCCAGCACAAACGTATTGGGCGTGGCGCGATTAAATCCGAATTTTTCCTCGATCCCGAAGGTTTCATAAATCGAAAACGGCAGCGAAAGCAGGGCCTGCCCGAGAAATAGGGCGGAGAGGAATGCCAAGCCGGCCGTGACCTCGTTGGGAGCGATGGCGCGGGCGCATCCGTCCAACCAACTGAACCCGCCAACGAACCAAAATATCAACAAGACGGTGAGTGAAAATGCGGATTGCAGGATGCCGAAGCGAGCGTTCACGCGCAGGTAATTACGCGCTTGGTCGAGCTTGGAGGCATCCATCACATCGGCGAGCTCGTCAGGAACTTTCGCGGGGAAAGCCTTCAGATTCAGGAGGGTGGCGGCGAATTCCAGATTCCACAGTGCGAATAAGGCCACCACGATGATCGCCGTCATAAAATTCCAATCGGTCATGGGGCGCATCATGCACGGCGTGCGGCCCGGCGCAAGGGTTGGGCAGCGTTGAATTCGGTCCGGGATTGAACGTTGCACCGGGCGGGAATTAACTTTAGCATTCCGCCCGCTCCCATGGTGAAACTTTCGTTCCTTGGCCGACTTTCGTTGGCATCGCTGTTCGCGACCGCCCCGATTCTGGCACAGAGTCCCGCCGCGCCGTCGTTGGTCAACTCGGTGACCGCCGAACCCGCTGTCAAAGCCCCGGTGGCTCGGGGTGCCGCTGACGGTGCGATCCACAATCGCAAGGACGCCCGCACGATCACCCTCAAAATTCCCGCTCCTCGCGGCATGATTGTGGATCGGGTGGGCGAGCCGATCGCTCAAAACCGGGTGGTTTACCAAGTGGCGTTGCAATACCGCCAATTCGAAAATGCCGATCGGGACTTTGTCATCAGTTGGGCCCGCACCAGACTCGATTCGTTGGCTAGCATCGTAAAAAACATCGTCGCAAAGTCTGACGATGAGCTCTATGGACACTATCGCCATCGCCGCTGGTTGCCCTTGTATGTGACCGGGGAAATTGACGAGACGGAGGCACGTAAGATCGAAGGCAAGCTTCCCACCGGGTTGGTCCTTACGCCGATATACAGTCGATTTTATCCGCGGGGAGATTTGGCGGCGCACATCGTCGGTTACTCGGGTGCTGTCGGCAAACTGCCTACCGGACCGATCAATTTCAACGAACCTCTGTGGGAGGAATCCGAAGGGCGGGCCGGATTGGAAAAACTCTTCGATGCCCAGCTCGCCGGGGATCCCGGGATGAAAAAGCTGCTCTTCGATGAAAATGGGAATAAATTGTTAGAAGAACAGGTCAAGCGTCCGCGGCCAGGCGGCATGCTGGTGACAACGCTGGATCTCAAGTGGCAGCTGTTGGCCGAGAAAACCCTGCGTGAGGGATGCCGCCGTGGAGCCTTCGTTGTCATCGATGTCATCACGGGCGAGGTGCTGGTCATGGCATCGCGGCCATCGTTCGATCTGAATGGATTTATCCCTGGCATCAGTGATACCGATTTCAAGGCGCTCAACGAAGACCCATCCACGCCGCTGTATGGTCGGGCATTCCAATCGGCCTATCCGCCCGCGTCATCCTTCAAACCCGTCGTCGCACTGGCCGCGCTCAATAATGGCGTAGTGACTGAAGAATCGACCATCGACTGCCCGGCGGCGATATCCGTAGGCCGAGCGGTTTTCAACAATTGGACGAAGATTCCTGAGGGATCGATCAACGTGAAGCGTGCTATCGCCCGTTCCTGCAATACATGGTTCTATCAGGTTGGCATCGATGTCGGTCCGGCGGCCTTTTTGAATCTTGCGCGCAGGCTGGGTTATGGCGAGCTCAGTGGCTTGCCGCTGATTGGCGAGACTCCCGGGTTGGTGCCGAATGACGAGTGGATGCTCAAACACGAGAAGCGCAAGATTCTGGATGGAGATACCGCCAACATGTCCATCGGCCAAGGCAGTCTGTTGGCATCGCCATTGCAAGTTGCCCAGGGGATGGCCGGCATCGCCAATGGCGGCGCATTGCCGAAACTTCATCTCGTCCGTCAGGTGCAGGACACTCGCGGGCGCGTAGTCCAAGCGCCGCTGCCCGAACGAAAGAATTGGTTAGGGGTTGATCCGACGGCGGTGGAAGTCGTTCGTAAAGGCATGTCGGATGTGGTTAATTCGGGTGGAGGCACAGGTCAGCGGGGAAGTCTCAGTTATACCAAACTTTGTGGAAAAACCGGCACCGCGCAGTGGGGTCCGCCGACAAAAAACCAACGCCTCGCTTGGTTCGCTGGATTTCTCCCCGATGATAATCCGCGCTATGCGTTCGCCGTGCTCTACGAAGGCAGGCCCGGCGAAAAAGTTTCCGGCGGACGGATGGCTGCACCGATGGTCAAAAAGTTTTTTGAAGGCATTAAGGACGACATCAAGGATACGATCGTGCCGCCGAAAAAAGCGCTCATCGTGGTGGATGAATCCAGCGGACCGATTGAACGCGCCAAACCGGTGAATTTGGATAACATCAATTCCGATACTGAGGGATTCATTCGTGAGCCCGAAAATGTGGTGCCGCTCAAAGCCTTGCCCGTCGAACCCATTGAAACTGGCGGCGATCCTGACGTGATTGATGAAAACGAAAATACCCCCCCCGTCGATTCCCGGCCGATCAAGGCGCTTCCGGTGGGTGATGACGAATTCATTGAGGAAGGTGCCGAGGAACCGTGAGTTTGGTTGAAACGAGTGGGGGGTGGTGCGAAAGATCCACTCGGACCATTCGCTCCACCCCCGGTTTCCCTCTCCTATCTGGAGATTTATGTTCTTACGCGTCGAGCCTGAGGGCGGCTTTTTGCGCGGCTGATTTTGGATTGGCGTTGGCCTTGGTGTCCTCGGAATTCGTGAGGCGCATGCCGACGGGTTTGGAAACGCCGAATTCTTCCATGGTCACGCCATACATCACATCGGCGCGGGCCATGGTGCGCTTCGAGTGGGTGACGATGATGAATTGCGAGCGGTCGATGAAGCGGTCGAGCACTTTGACGAAGCGGTTGATGTTTGATTCGTCGAGAGGGGCGTCGAGCTCGTCGAGCACGCAGAATGGGCTGGGCTTGATCATGTAGATCGAGAACAACAGCGCGACGGCGGTCATCGAGCGCTCGCCGCCGGAGAGCAGTGTGATCGATTGGAGTTTCTTGCCGGGTGGTTTGGCGATGACTTCGATGCCGGATTCGAGCGGATCGCTTTCGTCTAACAACGTGAGGTCGGCCTCGCCTTTTTCGCCGAAGAGTTCCTTGAACATCTCGCGGAAGTTGATGCGGACTTGGGCGAAGGTTTCGGAGAACAGGCGCTGGGTTTCCGTGTTGATGCGTTCGATGACTTCGAGCAGTTCGGCCTTCGAGGAAACGAGGTCGTCGTGCTGGTTTTTGAGGAAGTTGTAGCGTTCTTCAAGTTCCTCGAACTCTTCGATGGCGTCGAGGTTGACGGGGCCCATCGAATCGAGGCGGCGCTTGATGTCGGTGACGATGGATTCAACAAATTCCCAGTCGGGTTCGCCGGTCATTTCACCGGGGATTTCGATGTCGTCGTCGCTGGTTCCATCGACGACCATGGTGGGCATTTCGTCATCATCGCTGGAGCTATCGGATTCCTCGCCGGAAACAATGACTTGGCGGCCGCTGCGTGACTGAAGTGCTTTTTGCGAAGCGATGCTGGCGAGCAATGCGTGGGCATCGGGTTCAAATGCGGCGAGGTCGATCTGGTGGCGTTCTTGGATCGAGTTGACGAGGCTTTCAAGGCGGAGGTCGAGCTTGGTGGCGGCGACTTCCTCGCGGCCTTTTTGTTCGGCGATTTTCGCGTGGTCGCGGCGGACGGCGGCGAGTTGGGTTTCCGCGGTTTCGATGGCGTCTAGCAAGACTGTGCGACCTGCGGCGCGGGCTTCGATTTCCTTTTCGAGGTCTTCGACTTCGCAGCCATGGGTTTCACATTCCTCGGCGAGGCGGGCGTTTTCGGCGATGGCGCCTTCGATGCGTTGGTTGAAGGCATCAATTTCCGTTTCTCGGCGGATGGAAATTTCGCGGAGTTCCGAGAGTCGGGCCTCCATCGGTTTTTGTTGTTCTTCGGCCGATTGTTTCGCGCGGCGCTCGACGGCGAGCTCGGTGCGCAATTCGTTGAGGGTGATGTTGAAATCCTGTTCGCGGCGGACGGCGGAATCGGATTCGGATTGCAGCCTGCGGACTTCGTTTTCGAGGGCTTCGAGGCGCTCGCGGGTGGAAGCGAGCTCGGATTCCATGTGTTCGCGGCCCTCTGCGGCGCTGCGCTCGCGGTTTGCGAGTTCACCGCGTTCCCAGCGGACGTTTTCGATTTTGGTTTCGAAGTTTTCGACTTCGCGGGTGGCCAGGCTGAGTTGGCCTTGGAGTGTTGAGAGTTCGACTTTTTGGCGTTGCAGGCGTTCGCGGGAGACTTCGACTTCCTCGCGCAGGCGTTCGAGTTGGGCTTCGAGTTCGGTCACGCGGTTGCGTGCGGCTTCATCGGCGTCGGCGAGCGTATTGACTTCGGCTTCGAGCGAGCGGACTTCATTGCGGAGTTCTAACACCGAAGTGGAACCCTCTGCACCAGTGCCGCCGCGGAGCATGCCTTCACCAGTTAGAATCACGCCGGCGAGGGTGACAAACGTCACACCGGGGTGACCGGCGCGGAGGCGCAGGGCGGTGGCCATGTTTGGCACGATGAGCACTCTTTCCAGCAAGCGCTCGATGACGCCGGAGATGCGTTTGTCCGACTTGATGCGATCAAGCGCCCATGCGGTCGCGCCTTCCGGCAACGACTCCATTTGAGTGCCGGCGGAGTGAGGGACGAACGACTCGGGGAGCACGGCGGCGACGCCGAGTTGCTTTTCGGTAAGGCGGCCGATGATCGCCTCGGCGATGGCTTGGTCTTGGACGAGGATCGCTTGCAGGTGGCTGCCGAGCGCGGCTTCGATGGCGCGGGCGCAGGTGTTATCCGCCTCGATGAATGAGGCGAGCACGCCGTGGATGCCAGGTTGGAAACGCTCCGGTTGGTCGAGGCCCTTGATGACACTTTGAGTGCCTTTTTCGAAACCTTCGCCGCTCTCGACGAGTTGGCGCACGGCTTGGAACCGGGCCGAGCGCTGGGCGAGAACTTTGTTGGATTCGATGGCGGCCTGGCGCGCGGCATCGAGATCTCCACGGGTGTGGTGATAAGCGCGCTCGGCGCATTGGAAGTTTTCTTCGAGATCGGCGAGTTGCGAGCCGGTGGCTTCGACTTCGTTGGCGATTCGCAGGTGTTCGGCGCGGAATTCCTCGGTTTCGAGAGTCAGGCGTTGTTCTTCATCGGCGAGTTGTCGGGCGCGTTCGCGGGTGCCTTCGAGTTGGGCTAGTGCACTTTCGATTTTCGCCTGCATGGTGGCGATGATCGTCTGCGAGCGATTGGCCTCGCCGCGGGTTTCGCGCAGGGCGGCTTCGATGCGTTCGCGTTCTTCGCGGGTGCCGGTGTTGCGGTTTTCTGCTTCTGCTAGATGGATTTCCTTCTCGGCGATGAGGCGGTTGAGCTGGTCGAGCGATTCGTTAGCGGCGGTGAAATCGAATTCCTGTTGGGCGAGTTTTTCGCGGGTGGCGGCGATTTCCTCGTGGTTCTGGCGGATGCGGGAATCGAGTTCGGATTTCCGTTCGTCGTTGAAAGCCATACGGCCTTCGGCTGAAACCAGGGCGTTGCGGTGCTCGTTGAGGCGGTGGCGGAGTTCGGCGAGTTCGCCTTCGTAGGTGCGGGCATCGGCGCGGGCGTCCTTGACGGATTCTTCCTTGGCGGGAAGTTGCATTTCAAGTTCGGTATCGCGCACTTCGAGGCCGCGGATCGAGGTCAGCAATTCATCGCGCTCGGCGGTGAGTTCGACAAATTTCCGGTGGCCGAGGTGGCTGTCGAGCACACGGGTGTCGGCGGCGAGCGCTTGGTAGCGGCGGGCTTTGGCGACTTGGCGGCGGAGTGAATTCATCCGACGTTCCTGTTCGGCGAGTACGTCGGAAACGCGGAGCAGGTTGGCCTCGGTGTATTCGAGTTTGCGCAGCGCTTCCTTTTTCTCGCGCTTGAATTTTGTGATGCCGGCGGCTTCTTCAAATACGGCACGGCGCTCTTCCGGTTTGGAAGAAAGGATCTGATCGATCTGGCCCTGGGCCATGATCGAGTAGGCGGTGCGGCCGATGCCGGTGTCCATGAGCATATC
>CAYRLT010000193.1:0-2651 GCA_964425095.1 uncultured Luteolibacter sp. | reverse complement strand
CGGCATGAGCATCGCCGCGCCTGAAGCTTATCCGTTATGTGATTATCCTTGGTTCAGTGGGCTTGGGGACTATCGCCATGCCAGTTTCCCCGATTTCAACAACCCCATCGACCTCACGGCTGCTTACAGCAACCTGTATGATTCCGTGGGTGGGAATGTGGCGATATGGCCGGTGATTCAATCGCATCGGTGGCCTGTGCAGCAGCCAGGTTGGAGTTTGCGGCCGCCTGGTGCCGAAGAACTGAAGTGCATGACTGGCATTGCTCTCGCCAAATCCGCGCGCGGGGCATTTTTCTTCGAGTATTCCACCATGCAGTATGACGGCGACTACGCTGCGCTCATGCCCGAGCTTGCGAAGTTAGCCGCGCGCTTGCGGGATGCCATCGGGCCGATTCTTCAGGAAACGCTGCCGATTGAACTCGCGACCACTGTGAGCGGTGGGGGAAGTGGATTTTACGCAAACGGCGTGGCGGGAACATTCGAAGCATCCGACGGCACGCTCTATCTGATTGTCGTGAATCGAAATCACGAGGCGTTCAGCACCATGCAGATCACGGTCAACACCACGTTCAGTGGTAAAACAATTGCAATCGGCAATGTGGCGGATGTGGAAGGGCAGGTTTCCGTCACATCCGCCAAGCTCGGCGAAAACAGCTGGAGGTTCACGCTTTCGCCCGCGGCCGGTGACTTCACCGTCATCAGGATCGGCAGGATCAAGTAAATCAAACCAACAGTTCTTTAATCAATGATGCATATGAAATTAGAAATATTTGACTGCCTGTGCGAGGGCGAACACTCCCCCTTGGGGATCGATAATCCCCAGCCCCGGCTCTCCTGGAAAGTCCGCAACCCGCACAACGGGGATTTCCAACAAGCTTATCAGGTCCAAGCGGCGCATTCGGATTTGTCGGGCGACTTTTCCATGCCCGATTGGGATAGCGGACGGGTCGAATCCTCGCAGTCGCTCTTGGTGCCATGGGGTGGAAATGCGCTGCCGCCGCGAGCGACCTGCCGCTGGCGGGTGCGAATTTGGAATGCGGACAATGAAGTTTCCGAGTGGAGTGAGATCCAGACTTTCCAGACCGGACTCTACGATCGTGGGCAATGGACGGGCGAGTGGATTGGTGATCGTGAGGAGGTGCCGACTCCGCACTCATTTTACGATTACAGCCCGAAGTCCGGGTATCAGTCGGTAGGGGTCATTGCAGCGGATGATTCCAAATGGTTCCAGGTCGATTTGTTGCGCATGGAGTCTTTCGAGGAGGTGGTGCTCGTTCCTGCTTCGCTCGATGCACACATTGATTTCGGGTTTCCCGAGCGTTTCCTCATCGAGGCGGCGGACGACGAACACTTCCGAGGCGAGCGTCACCTCATTGCCGACTACCGCGCCACGGACTACCCGCGGCCGGGCGGGAAGGAGCAGCGGTTTTCCGTGAGTGGACTAAGTGCGCGCTATGTTCGCGTGACGGTCATGCGCCAAGTCCCGAACCCGACGAGGCCCGGTGAGTTTGTGATCGCGATGCGCGAACTGCGGGTGATGTCCGGTGGCAAGGATCTTGCCCGCCGCAAGCCGGTGCAGGTCGTGGACAGTCAAGATTTCGACTGGCTGGCCCGCCATCTGACCGACTGGGAACCTGCTGCTGTGATCGAGGAGCGGGTGCGCCAGCTCCGGGAGAATACGGGTTCGGACACCTCGTATGCTGCGCTCTACCTGCAAAAGACGATCGAGTGTCCGGAGGACATGGCACGCGCTTCGGTTTGGCTCTGCGGGCTTGGCTTGCATGACTTGTATGTGAACGGGCGAAGGGTGGGGGATGCGCAACTTGCTACGCCCTTCACGAATTACGATCACACGGTGGTTTACAATGCCTACGACATCACCCCTTACCTCCAGCCGGGGGACAATGCCATCGGAGTGATTCTGGGCAACGGCTGGTTCGCCAGTTCGAGTCCCGATCTCACAGGCAGCGAACGCGCACCATGGCGCAAGGCGCCCCGGATGCTTTTGGAGGGGCTCATTGAAACGAAGGATGGGGAGCAGACGACCTTTGTCTCGGATACGACATGGAAAGTCGCGCGCGGTCCCATCACCTACAATGGTCCGCGCGGCGGCGAGGATTATGACGCGCGCTTGGAGCTTTCCGAATGGGGGCATCCGAACCGTCATGGCGATCGCTGGCAACCCGCGAGACCGCTTGCAGCACCAAAGGGCACGCTTCGCGCCAAGCGTGGCTACCCTCTCAAAAAAGCCGGCGAACTCGCGCCGGTTTCCATCCTGCCCGGCCCGGATGGCTCCTGGCTGGTGCGCTTTGCTCGGCCGATTTCCGGATGGACCAGAATCCGCCTGCGTGGTGAGCGCGGAAAAACCGTAACCCTTACCCACGACGGCGTTTCCACGCATGCCATCGGCCGCTATCAGGTGAACCGCTTCACGCTCGGTGATGCCGGCGAGCAGGAATTCGAGACCCGCTTCAGTCATTTCGGGTTCAACGAACTGCGCCTCGACGGCCTGGAGACCAAGCCCGATCCCGATGACATCCGCGCGGTGGAGGTTTACAACTCGATGTCTCAGACAGGCACGTTTCAAAGCTCCGACGAGCGGCTTCAGCGGATCTTCAAGGCGCTCATGCAGACTCACCGGAGTTACTGCC
>CAYRLT010000192.1:0-1918 GCA_964425095.1 uncultured Luteolibacter sp. | reverse complement strand
GATTTAAGACTGATCAAAAGATATTTACAACTTTATTGCTTGAACGATCGTAACAAACCCTATTTCTTATTTATCCATGCAAGCCTGAGCAGCTTTTGGGAAATCTCCTCCAATTGGCAAGAAATTACTCATCTGATTCCTTCAGAAAATACAAGCTGGGCCGTTGTTCTTTTGCAGAAACCCGATGGGGAAAACGACCCTATGGGATTCCTAATCTCAAGCAATGATTTTGTAAAGATGAAGTCAGGCTTTGGTATTAACCGTATGGGTCGAATAAAAATACATGAAAGAGATCTGTCATTAAAGAATCGATTTAATAATTGGGATGGTTTTTTCCAACTACTCAATCTCGAAACAGGACTAAACCGTTGTGCCCGTCCAGCACGATCTGCCCGGAGCGGCGCCATGCCGAGTTTTGGTTAATGAACGCCGGGATCCCCTGCATTATGAACTGGCTCTGGCGGCGGCCTGGATAACGTCATCGAGGCGCTGAAGGAAACGAGAACGATCCCGTTTGTCGAAGGGAGCTGGACCGCCCGTGATATTCCCCATATCGCGGAGATAAGCCATGAGTTCGCGGTTCGCAAGCGCGTCCCCGATGGATTCTTCGGTGAAAACACGTCCTTTAGGATCCAGCGCACGAGCCCCCTTTTTCAGGCATCGCGCAGCAAGAGGAATATCAGAGGATACCACGATATCGTTATTCCCAACCCGCGCTACAATCCAATCATCCGCAGCATTGAATTGTTCATTCACAATCACCAGTTCAAAAAGGTCTTCTTGTGGAATCCTCATCCTTGAATTGGATACCAGGCACACGTTGAGCCTGTAGCGCCTGGCCACTCGATAGACTTCATTCTTTACCGGGCAGCCATCAGCATCGACGTAGAGCGTCATTCAGGGGTACCCCGCCTAAGGGGGACGTGGGAAGCCGGATTCACTAAAACCCCTCCTAACATCTACAATATATTGTCTCCCCGATCCTGTCAAGGCGAGACCCGTTAACTAAAAAGTAGCATGGCGCATAGGGCATAGCGTATAGCGTAAATACACGAAACAAAAAATAAAATCTAAACCAAAAGTAGAGTGGGTTAAGCGCAGCGAACCCACCGATACCATTACAGGCAAGCGAGCAATGGAAACCCACTTTCATGGTTCGAGCCTGCCTGCCGGTAGGCAGGGGTGCCCTCCGTACATGGGGCATTGATTATGTCTCTTCACACAGTCAGAACGTGCCAACCCCCAGCTTCGAAACATTTTGTGTGTTAATCCGATTTAAAGGAAACTTTTGGGGAATTCACCCACAAAGCAACAAGCATGATGGATGAAATGGTTTGATGATTTACGATGGAAATGATTGATCCACAAAGGCGAAGCTAAGCGGAGACGCGAACCTGCTCGGCTGCGGAGCAGACCTTGCAGGTGAAGTGACGACCGCTTCAGCGGATTGTTGGCGCCGCGCGAATCAGCGCGCCGCAGTGGAAGCGAGGCGACCGGGTCAAGGTAATCAAGGGCGGGCGTGAGCGGAATTTCGAGGCGGCCGCTACGCTGCCGCTCGCATCGGCGGCACTGGCCGCTTCGCAAGCAGGAAGAACGCCGACCCCAGCCCCGCAAGAAGGGAGAGCGTGGTGAATCCCGCGCGGTAGTTGCCGGTCATGTCGGCGAGGATGCCGGCGATCATCGGGCCGCCGATCAGGCCGATGACGACGATCATGAAGGAAAGCCCCAGGATCATGCCGATCGCGCTGCGGCCGAAGTAGTCGGCGCGGATCGCCTGCATGAAAGGCCCGCGAAGGCCCCAGGCGGTGCCGTGCAGAATGGCGTAGGCGACAATCATCGCGGGGCCCGTCGCATAGGTGAGAAAGAGCAGCCCGCTCATGTGTCCCAGCATGCAGAGCGCGGAGAGGATACGCTTGTC
>CAYRLT010000191.1:0-1776 GCA_964425095.1 uncultured Luteolibacter sp. | reverse complement strand
TCCTTGCCGGTGTATTCGAGGTAGGAAAAGAGGTAGATTTTTCCATCGATCTCGCGCTCGTAGATCGAGTAATTCCGGATGTTGCACTCCTTGAGTTTCGTGTTCACAGCTGGCCAGGAGTTGGCGTGGAGTTGGCGGTAGTAATCGGCTTTCTGAGGTTTGAGGCCGGTGACCCAGGCGTAGCGTTTGACTTGAGTGGGGGCGCAGCTTGCAGCGAGCGCGGCGAGAATGATGCAGAGGATTGGATTTTTCATGGGTGGCTTTCCGGGATCAATGAAACACGATGTAGAGCACGGTCATGGAGGCGATGACGATGACGGCGAGGACTTTGTAATTCAGGATGCCCGACCAACCGGGGGCTTTGAGCGCGTCTAACGGATGAGGCCAGTAGAGGGCTTGCATATCTTCGCCAGCGAGCTTTGGTTGGAGCTTGGTGAAGACGATCTGGAGCACGAAGCAGGCGACAAACATATAGAAAGCCATCATCATGAAGGGGGTGGTGATGAAAAACGAGGGAACCCAGACGAAGGCGGTGGGAAATCCTTCGTGGAGGGCTTTCAACGCGTAAATGCTCACGCCGAGTAAGGAGCCGAGCCACATCGTCCACTTCGCGCCGCGGGCGGAGGCGGCGGGCCAGAATACGCCCAGCAGGAAAACGCAGGTGATGGGCGGTGCCATGTGGGCGATGATTTCGTTGAGCGCGTTGAAGATGCTCGCCTTGCGGTCGAGTAATGGGACGAGGGCGATGCCGAGGGCGATGGACGAGAGGGTGGCAATACGGCCGATGCGGACGAGTTGTTTGTCGCTGGTGGCAGGGCGGAATCGTTTCACGATGTCATAACTCACCATCGTGGCTATAGAGTTTGAAGCGCTGGATAGATTTCCCATCAGTGCGGCCATCAGCGCGGCGGCGAGGAGGCCGAGCACGCCGACGGGGAGCAGCTTCTTGATCATCACCGCGTAGACTTCTTTTGATTTATACGGGCGGATGCCTGCGGGGGCTGGGATAGTTTCGCCAGCTTCGGATTTCACGATTTTGACCGGGACATCGGGGCCGATGATGAGGGCGGAATCCTTGCCGGTGGGTTTGATGGCGAGTTGGGAGAGGTCGAGCGTTTCGCCTTCCTTGAGACGGATCGGGTCGAGTTTCGCGCCGCCGTGGTCACCAGTGATGGAGATGATTTTTTCTTTGCCGCCTTCCGGATTGGTGACGGTCTGGACGAGGCGGACTTGGGTGACTCCTTCGAGGTTTCCTTGTTTTACGGCGGTATAGAGCATCAGTCCGGGGACGATGAAGATGAAGACGGGAAGGATTTTGATGAGGCCGCAGAAGATCGATCCGACGCGTGCGTCGTTCTCGGTTTTCGCGCCGAGCACGCGCTGGACGATGGTTTGATCCGCGCACCAATACCAGATGCCGAGGACCGGATAGCCTAGCAGGATCGAATACCACGGCATGCCGCTGTCGTCGCCGTGCGGGCGGAGCATGCTCATGAGTTTGCCATCGGTGATGCCTTGGGCGGCGGCGTTGGCGGTGTCGAGCGTGGTGGTCATGCCTTCCCAACCGCCGGTTTTATGCCATGCGAACCAAGTGATGACGAAGGCACCTAGCAGAAGGACGATGGTTTGGATTGTCTCGGTGATGGCCACGGCAGCGAGTCCGCCGACCACGGTGTAAATGCCGGTGAGTGCGCACATCAGGAAGATGCAGGTCCATTTTTCGATGCCGAAGATGTCGTGCAGGATCAGCCAGCCGGTGGCGAGGGGGAAGGCGAT
>CAYRLT010000190.1:0-3497 GCA_964425095.1 uncultured Luteolibacter sp. | reverse complement strand
ACGGCCCTCGCCAACGACCCTGCCACCACCGCATCCCTCGCCCGCATTACGGAAATTGACGCCGCCTTCGCCAAAAACCGCGCCACCGAACTCCCGATCATCGACTCCCAAGCCCCGCACCTCCAACGTCCCACCCACGTTTTCGTCCGCGGCAACTGGCTCCAAAAAGAACCCACCGTCCAGCAACCCGGCATTCCCGCGCTCTTCGGAAAACTCCCCGCTGGCGCCACCGCCGATCGGCTCGCATTCGCCAACTGGCTCGTCTCCGCCGATAACCCGCTCACCGCCCGCGTCGCCGTCAACCGGCTATGGGAACAACTCTTCGGGCGCGGCCTCGTCGAAACCCTCGAAGACTTCGGCTCCTCCGGAGACGAACCCAGCCACCCGGAATTGCTCGATCACCTCGCTTTGCGCTACCGCGACGCCCACCGCTGGAGCCAGAAAGCCATGCTGCGGGAAATCGTCACCAGCGCCACCTACCGCCAATCCGCCGCCGCCCAGCCCGCCGACCCCCAAAACCGCCTGCTCGCCCGCGGCCCGCGCGTCCGCCTCAGCGCCGAAGCCGTGCGCGACCATGGCCTCGTCGCCTCCGGCCTGCTCGCGCCCACACTCCAAGGCCCGCCCGTCTTTCCTCCGATGCCGGCCGGCGGCTGGACGCCCTTCGAGAGCGCGGAGCGTTGGGACACCCCCGCGCCCGGGAAGCCAGACCGCTACCGCCGCTCGCTTTACACCTACATCAAACACACCAACCCCTACCCCGCCTTCGCCACCTTCGACGCCCCCACCCGCGAACTCTGCACCACCCGCCGCATCCTCTCCAACACCCCGTTGCAAGCGCTCGACACCCTCAACTCGCCCGCCCACATCGAATTCGCCGAAGCCCTCGGCAGGCGAATGGCCACAGAAATCCCCGGCGACCTCGCCACCAAGCTCGCCACCGGACACCGCATCACCACCTCGCGTTTGCCCGACGAAAAACGCCTGGCGGAACTGGTGACTCTCTATCAGAAAACAGAAGATCCTAAAAAAGCGTTTACCATGCTCGCATCCGTGCTCCTCAATCTCGATGAGGCTCTCGTCAAATAGGCCACGAATTCCGACCCCATGCATCACCATCTCCACCGCGCCGCTCTTGAGCACCGAACGCGTCGGCATTTCCTGCGCGATTGCACCACCGGGCTTGGCTCGCTATACCTCGCCTCGCTCGGCCGTAGTTTCGGCACAACTGCAGCCGCCGCGCCCGACCCCGCGGCGCCCTTGCTTCCCGCGCCGTCGATGTTCGCACCCAAGGTCAAGCGCGTCATCTACCTCCACATGCTCGGCGCACCCAGCACACTCGATCTTTTTCATTACAAACCCGAACTCGTCAAATACGACGGCAAGGACTGCCCAAAGGAATTCCTCGAGGGCCAGCGCTTCGCATTCATCCAAGGAATCCCGAAGTTGTTAGGACCACAGTTTCCTTTCCAACAATACGGCCAGTCCGGCGCATGGGTCTCCGATCAACTGCCTCACCTAACCAAACACGTGGACGATCTCTGCTTCGTTCACACGATGGTCACCGACCAATTCAACCACGGCCCCGCCGAACTCATGGCGCACACCGGCCACTCCATGCTCGGCCATCCCTCCATCGGCTCGTGGGTCACTTGGGGTCTCGGTTCTGAAAACCAGAACCTGCCCGGTTTCATTGTCCTCATGTCCGGCGGCCAAATGCCGCGCGCCGGCAAAAGCGTCTGGGGCTCCGGTTTCCTGCCCTCCGTCTATCAGGGCGTCCAATGCCGCTCCGCCGGCGATCCTGTGCTCAACCTGCGCAACCCGGAA
The DNA here is from genome assembly GCA_964425095.1 of uncultured Luteolibacter sp. Taxonomy (GTDB): domain Bacteria; phylum Verrucomicrobiota; class Verrucomicrobiia; order Verrucomicrobiales; family Akkermansiaceae; genus Luteolibacter. Next base: position 1,673 of record CAYRLT010000190.1, on the reverse strand, counting down.
GGCACCGACCGCGAGAGTCGCCGCGCCGCACTCGACGTCTTGGCCAAGCTCAATCACCAAGCCCAATCCGAGTTCGGCGATGCCGAGACCGCCACCCGCATCGCCCAATACGAAATGGCCTTCCGCATGCAACTCACCGCGCCGGAAGTCATGGACATCACCCGCGAACCCGAATCCGTGCGCCAGGCCTACGGCGCCACCCCGGGCAAGGAATCCTTTGCCAACAACTGCCTGCTCGCCCGCCGCCTCGTCGAAAACGGCACCCGCTTCGTCCAACTCTTCGACTGGGGCTGGGACTCCCACGGCGACAGCGAAAAACACGCCATCAACCTCGGATTCAAGCGCAAGTGCGGTGAGATCGACCAACCCATCTCCGCCCTCCTCACCGACCTCAAACAACGCGGTCTGTTAGAAGACACGCTGGTCATCTGGTCCGGCGAATTCGGACGCACGCCGATGAAGGAAAACCGCGACGGCCTCGACAATAAATTCGCCACCTTCATCGGCCGCGATCACAACCCGAACTCCTTCACCCTCTGGATGGCCGGTGCTGGCGTGAAACCCGGCCTGCAATACGGCGAGACCGACGCCCTCGGCTACATGGCGACGAAAAACCCCGTCCACATCCGCGATTTCCACGCCACCCTGTTGCACCTCATGGGCATCGAAGCCAGCCGTTTCAGCTATCCCTACCAAGGCCTCAACCAAAAGCTAGTCGGTGTGAAACCTGCCAAAGTCATCACGGACCTCCTCGCTTGACCGCCATATTCACCCGCTCGTTTTGGGAGGCTTTTCTTCACTGATCACTCGACACCTTCCACTTCTCCCGCCCTCCGGTCCGACTTGGTCACGCATAGCGCGGCGAAGCCTCAGACATCGGATCCTGTGACAATTTCACATTCTGGGAGCTTTTCTTGAAGCACCTTAACGGCAGCAGGCGTCACAGCAGTCTGCCAAAGATAGAGTCGCTTGAGTGTGGGTATCGCTGCCAATTTCATGATGCCGGAATCGGTGATTTTGGTGCCATACAAATTGACGGATTCCAACGTGGGCAACTTGAGCAACGCATCGATCGCCGAATCCGTAACTCCAGTTTCGGCAAGGCGCACCATGCGCAACTTGGTGGCCGTTTTCAACAAGCCGACAGACTGGTCCGTGATCTTGGTCGCGGAGAGATCCAAAACAACCAGATAAGGCAGGATCGGAGTCAGTTTCCCAAAGCTTGCATCATCTAGTTTTCCACGCAGGGAAACGGCGGAGAAAGTCATCGCTGCGGATTGCTGGGATTCGAAGGAAAGGGCTCCGGGAAATTGCGCGGAGAGTGCGGCGACCTCCGATTTAAGGGCCTCTGAGGGGCCCGCAAGGGTGGCGGGCGCAGCATGACCGCCAGCCGCTGCCGAGGAAATTGGCGCCATGGAAGTGATCGTCGCGAGCGCATCCGTGATCTTGGCCGGCACTTCAAATTGGCTCAACGCTTTCTTCGGATCGGCACCACCATCGAGCCACCACTTGATGACGAGCACCTCAGCATCCTCGATGTCCGGTTTTCCCTCGGGCGGCATGTGATCGTCATCGTCTTCAGGCAGCTCCATGCGAACGATGATGTTGCTCTTTGCGGCATTTCCGGGCTCGATTCCGGGTCCTTCCTTGCCGCCTTTGACCAGCAACTCGTA
>CAYRLT010000189.1:0-11664 GCA_964425095.1 uncultured Luteolibacter sp. | reverse complement strand
CAGATTCACTGAGCATATGAATCTCGGGAACAAAATCCATGAATTCCCATTTCATTAAAAACCTTCTATTTCTGATGGCTGCATTTGTTTTGCCCTCTCACGGCGGCGAGAAAAGTCAACTCGTCACCCATCTCGAGGCGGGGCACAAACAAGTGATCGTCACCTATGGCACAAGCCTGACTGAATGATGCCACTCCGGATTTCGCTATACGTTCTCGCCGCGCTGGTGGCCACCGGGTCCGCTGCGGAGAAGTTTCGTTTCGAACGACCGCTGATGGGCACGCGGTTCACGATTGTGTGTTATGCTGCTGACCGCGCTGCCGCCGAGCAGGCCGCGGAGGCGGCCTTCGCGATGGCCGCAGAGGTGAACGCCATCGCCTCCGACTACCTGCCGGATAGCGAACTCTCGCGGCTTGCATCCAAACCCGCAGACGTGCCAGTGCCCTTGTCACAACCGCTTTACGATTTGCTAGATTATTCGCGGCGACTTGCGCAGGTTACCGACGGTGCTTTTGATCCAACGCTCGGCGCACTTACGAAACTCTGGCGTGAGTCGCGCGACCACAAACGTCTGCCAGACCCAATAAAAATTCAGGCTGCCCGCGCCACAAGCGGTTGGGGGCACTGCGCACTCAATCCCGCAACGCGCAGCATCACGCTGCAACGTGCTTCCATCGCCTTCGATCTCGGTGGTGTGGCCAAGGGATATGTGGCCGATCGGATGCTTGAATCCTTGGTCGCCGCCGACATTTCCAAAGCGATGATTGCAGCCGGTGGCGACATCCGACTCGGCGATCCGCCGCCGGGGCTGGATGGTTGGCGCGTGGCCCTGCAGACCTTCGATGCCGCCAAAGCCGATGACGTGATCACGCTTGCCAATGCCGCCGTTTCGACCTCCGGCGATCTCCATCAGTCGGTGGAAATCGATGGCGTGAAATACTCCCATATTCTGGATCCCGCCACCGGCCTCGGACTCACACGCCGCATCGCCGCCAGTGTGATCGCCGATGAAGCAAAACTCAGCGATCCATTAGCCACCGCCGCCTGTGTGCTCGGGCCGGATTCCGCCGAGGCACTGCGAAAGCTGCCCGGTGTCCGCGAGGTGCGGATTCATGTCTTGCAAGAATCCGCCTCGGATTCACGTTTGAATCACCTCAGCCCACCCGCAAAGAAGCCATGAAAAGCAGCCGCCGAAATTTCCTCCAACATTCCTTGCTTGGAACCGCGGGTTTGGGTCTTGGCATCGCCTCCACATCGGAAGTGCATGCCGCCCCCGCGCCTGACGCGGCCGGACCCGAGGTGAATCAAAACGTCGATGTGCTGGTGGTTGGCGGCGGCACTGCTGGAACGATCGCCGCGATCCAAGCCGGGCGCGCTGGAGCCAGCGTCTTGCTGGTCGAACGCGGTGCGCAGCTTGGCGGCACGATGACCACCGGCGGCGTGGCCTTTCCCGGGCTTTTCGACGCATGGGGCAAGCAAATCATCGCCGGCATCGGCTGGGAGTTGGTCAAAGAAAGCGTGGAGCTCGACCAAGGTAAATTCCCCGATTTTGCCAAAGTGCCGCAACGTCACTATCAGAACCAGGTGTTCACCAACCAGTTTCTCTATGCGATCCTCGCCGAGGAAAAATGCGAGAAGGCGGGAGTGCGGATCGCCTACTACGAATTCCCGCAAACCGTAACCCAAGTCAACGGCGGCTGGCAGGTCGATTGCGTGGGCTTCGGCACCCAGCGCCGGGTGCAATGCAAACAAATCATCGACTGCACCGGCGGAGCGGAGGTTGTTGGGTTGTTAGGTCTGCCGCGTCTGCGTGAGGACGAGCGTCAGCCGGGATCGTTTCTCTACATGATGGATGAAGGCCACGATCCGGGCCGCAATCAGATCCACCGGCTCTACGTCCACGGCGCGGACTCCACCAACTCGCGCACCGTGACCACGGCCAACCTGACCGGACGCAAATCGATTCTCGAAAAACTGCGCTCCAAGAAACACCGGCTCATGCACATGCAGCCCGAAACCAGCTTTCGCGAAAGCTACCGCATTGAGGGCGAAACCCTGATCACGGCGAACGATTACACCTCCGGTAAAAAATTCGACGACGCTATTTGTTATGCCTTCTACCCAGTGGATCTCCACACCAAGAACGGAGTGAAACCCCAGCCGCTCAAGCCGGGTATCGTGCCCACCGTGCCGCTGCGCGCGCTGATCCCCAAGGGCAGCCGCAATATCATCGTGGCGGGGCGTTGCGTGAGCAGCGACCGCTTGGCCAACTCCGGACTGCGCGTGCAGGCGTCGTGCATGGGCATGGGGCAGGCGGCCGGAGCCGCCGCCGCACTTGCGGCGAAGGCCGGAAGCACCCCGCTCGAAGTGCCGCTCAAGGACATCCACGACCTTCTCCGCACTCACGGAGCTATCATTCCCGGTGATGTCTAACAAAAATAAACCGCAGCTCGGCACGCTCCGCCGCCGCGCTGTCTCGTTGCTCACCGCGCTGACCTTTCTAGTGCTTGCGGTGACGGGCGTGCTCGCTTTTATCCAGCCGTTTTCGATCGGCGTCATCGGGCTGCATTCCCTGATGGGTTTTGGCTTTATTATCTTGATAGGCCTGCATGTGTTCAACAACAGCCGACCATTGGCGAGCTACCTGCATAGCAAGGCGCTCTGGGTCACCCTCGCCATCACCGCGGCGCTCACCTTGTTGTTCTGGTGGCAACCCGCGCCCGTACAAACCGTGCTCGGCTGGAGCGGCAACCTCGGGCCGGCCATGGAACGCTTCGAGATGAGTGAAGACCAAATGGTGTTCGATTACGTCCCGTCGCCGGCTTACAAGTTACGCCTAACAGTAAAAACCGGCCCATCCTACGCCGCCAAGCCACCGCCGCAGGTCGCCATCTGGTTGGAAAACAAAGGTGGCTACCATATCAAAACCCTGTTCGCCCCGACCGACGTCGCTGAAACGCCCTATTGGTCGTTCAAGCATGCCGGTTGGGAAAAAGCCAAGCGCGAAGCCGAGCAACTCGGCGAGGTCGATGCGGTTTCGTCGCCCACGCCGAATGGTTCCTTCGATCCCGCCGACTACATCCTGCCCGGCGAGGCAAAGGATTCGACGCCCTATCAACTGCTGCTTGAGATTAACCAAGCGGGCGACAACCAGCCATCGTTGGTGTATGCCGTGGAGATCGACAACTCTCTGCCGCGCGCCTTTCAATTGTTGGAGCTTCGCGGGTTTCCGAAACGTGGAAAAGATGACGAGTCGGCCAAGCAAACGTGGGATCTTTATTACGTGGATGATTCTTTTGGCGCCGCCCTCGAGCTCATCGACAGCGCCCTGCTGACCATCGAGCGGTCGTAGTAGGAGTTTAGCGCAGCTCGAAAATTCATCTTGGAAAAGAAGAATAAGCCCACCGCATCGCGCCCACCAATTTCCAGCTTGGCTTGCTCGCGCGATGGAGTTACAAAGATTGTTGTGAACGGCTCCCCCAACCCGACTGATCGTTCAATGATATTGTTCGGCAAAATATATCCATGCATCACGAAGCTCAATACGATGTGACACCGGAAGTTCAAAGACTGGCGGCCAAACAGATGTTTATCGCGGTCTATTTGAAGAAGAAGTGGATCGGGATCGCATTTTTCGCTATCATATCAATATTCACAATTATTTACAGTCATGAGTTTGGATGGATTCCGTTTGCCGTATTTGGAAGTATTACTTTCATTTTAACATCCATGTGGATCAAGTCGTATTTCGCTTTGCAAGAGAACGCACAATCTTACCTAAGAACGATTGGAGAACCCAAGAATGTTTTGACGATCACCGATGATGAGATGGTGATTTCCAATTCCAATGGCATGAAGAGGATCGTCTGGGACACTATTGACAGATTCGTCATTACCCAAGATTTCGTGATACCCATTGTGGGCAAGGTTCCAATCATATGTTTACCCAAGTCCGAACTGAGTTCTGAAGTTATCGCCTGGTTTCGAAGCCGCCAAAAATAATCCAACCCGCCGAGTGGTGCACGCCAACCGGCATAAGCAATTCAATTTCATTTCAACATCCATTCAACCGTGCCGGTGGGCACGCATCGAACGTTCGGGCTGAAAGAAGACAACGTGGAATCAGGCATGATGCAAAAGGCGATAAGCCTGCATGTTGAATTCAGGCTCGCCACCGCCAGAGCATTCACTCTATCGTTGACTGCAAACGCATGAACGCCGCATTCACGATCCGATCCTGTTTCCTTGTTGCCGCGTCTATTCTCTTCTCGGCAACGTCTTGGTGTGCCGAATCCAAAAATCCGCTTTTGGGCCGTTGGTTGGTCCAACGCGCAGGTATTCATGATGTCAGTAAGTTTTCGATGCGGATTGAGTGGGAGTTTACGATCGATCAAGTCATTGTGAGGGACATAGCCAAGGGTGAGGAGATATCCCGCAATCGCTATACGCTCGACTTAACCAAAGATCCCAAATGGATCACTGTGACCGTCGTCGATTTGGTGAAAGAAATCCGGCCGGGGATATTTCAGATTGTCGGTGATGAACTTCAGTTGAAACAAGAGGTCATGGGTGGTGCTCGTCCTGCGGGATTTCCGAAAAACGGCTATTCCGTAATGAAGCGCCAGAGAGAGAAGCAACCGGGCCCTGTGCAAGTCACTGCCAAGCCCGTGGATAAAGTCCCGGCAGAAGCTCAACCACCAACGCCCACCTCGAAGGATAGCCAACGGTAGATGGTCGCTAGTCTGACACGTTCTCTCCATAAAAAATCAGACCTTATGCGGGATTGACGAAGTTCGCCTGCGTGCCGACCCTCACTGGCGTCCATGAATGCCACACCTCCTGATTGGTTTGCTCCGCTTGTTTCCCTGCTGGGTTTGGAAAAAGTCACCGCTTCTGCGGAAACCCTCGCTTCCCATTCCGGAGACAAGTGGTCCGCCAGTCACCCGCCGGAGGTCGTTGTGTTTGCGGAATGCACGGCGGATGTTTCCGCTGTGATGAAATTTGCGAGCGAGCGGAGCATCCCGGTGACCCCCCGTGGCGCGGGCATCGGCTACGTCGGCGGTTGCGTGCCCGTGCATGGCGGCATCGCGCTTTCTGTGATGCGCATGAACCGCATTCTCGGCATGCACCCGGAAGATGGTGTCGCCATCGTGCAACCCGGCGTCATCACGCGTGATCTGCAGGAGGCTGCGCGCGCCGTGGGTTGGGAATACCCGCCGGACCCCGCTTCGTTGAAGGAGTGTTCGATCGGTGGAAACATCGCCACCAATGCCGGCGGCCCGCGTTGTTTGAAATACGGCGTCACTCGCAGTTATGTGTTAGGCCTGGAAGTCGTGCTCGCTGATGGCCGCGTGCTTCGCACCGGAGGCCGCCTACATAAAAACAAGACTGGCTTTGACCTCGTCGGGTTGTTCACTGGATCAGAGGGCATGTTAGGGGTTGTCACCGAAGCCACGCTGCGTCTCATTCCCAAGCCCGCGCACCGATCGATGCTGGCGGCGATTTTTCCCGAGTTCCCGATGGCGGCCGCCGCCGTGCAGGCGATCCTCAACGCCGGCCATCTTCCATCCGCTTTGGAAATCACCGATTCCTTCACGCTCGGTGCCGCTCGCAGGATGCTCGGCGAGGAGACGTTTCCGCCCGGAAACGCCCACCTCATTGTCGAGATTGACGGTCGCCCGGTTGCGGTCGCCGCCGAACTTGAGGAGCTCTATCAACTCATCGAATCGCTCGGTGCCACCTTTATCGAACGTGCTCCGGACGAGGCCTCCTGCGAACGCATTTGGAAACTTCGTCGCGAGTTTTCGTATGCCCTGCGCGAGACCGGGCTCCACAAGCTCAACGAGGACATCGTAGTTCCGCGCTCCAAGCTCGTCGAGCTCGTCGAATTCGCCCAAAAACTGCAAGCGGACACCGGCATCCCTGTGGCCTGCTTCGGGCACGCCGGAGATGGCAACATCCACACCAACCTCATGGTTGGCGATTACCAGGACCCCGTCATCAAGGAGCGCGCCGACCGCGCGTTGGATCTGCTCTTCACTTGGGTTCTCGAAAACAAGGGAGCCATCACCGGCGAACATGGCATCGGACTCGCCAAAAAACGCTGGTTCCGCCAGGCGCTCGGCGAGGTTTCCTTCGATGTGCATCAGGCGCTCAAGCAGGCGCTCGATCCCGCCGGCCTGTTGAATCCTGGCAAGTTTCTCTGAGGCTCCCTCCTCCGGTCGTCATTCATGGGGCCTGGGGCGGCTCTCTCGCCCGGGATGCGAGTCGAAACAATCTGGTGCTCGACCTGCGTCGCCGGGTGGCTATTACTTGCCACAGCAATCATGAGTCTCCTTTTCTTCAAGCGCGTTCTGGCGAATCCCGTGCGGGTCGGATATCTCGTCCCCAGCCTGCCGTTTCTTACGCGCCGGACTGCGGGATTCATCGATTTTTCCAAAGCTGGCACGGTGATCGAGTTGGGCCCTGGCGAGGGTTGCCACACGCGCCGGATTCTGCGGCGCATGAAGTCCGGCTCCAGAATCATTCTCATTGAGTTGGATGAATGTTTCGCCGCGCATTTGGAGCAGCAGTTTTTTGATGATGACCGAGTGACCGTGGTGCATGCCAATGCCATTCACCTAGCCGAAATCCTTAAGAAGCTGGATGCGTCAAACCCTAACTACATTGTTTCCGGTCTTCCGTTCACCATCATGGAGCGGAGCCTGAGGGAAACGCTTTTCAAGAGCATCGCCACGGCGATGGGGCCGGACAGCCGCTTCATCACCTATCAGGCATCCCTGCGGATGTCCGATCACGAATTGTTTGAGCTTATCCGCAGCGAACATTGCCTGCTCAACGTCCCGCCGCTCCATATCATGGAACTCAGGAAATCCCTGAATTGAAAGATGATGGGGCCTTGCGGGCAATTCAAGGAGCGGCGGAATCAGTCCGCCGATGCCCATGGCAAGCCAATGAGATCAGCATCGCTCTTTCCATTGACCACTCATGGGCAGGGCGATCAGATATCGCCGCTCCTTGTGAGAATCACGCGAGGCGCAGCGCGGACTTCAAAAACGGTGCGGTGCGGGATTTCTTCGAGGTGATGATTTTCTCTGGTGGGCCTTGGGCGACGATTTCACCGCCGCCGTCTCCGGCTTCGGGACCGATGTCGAGGATCCAGTCGGCCTCGGCGGCGATGGCCATGTGGTGCTCGATGACGACGACGGTGTGGCCTTCATCGACGAGGCGGTGGAGGATGTCGATGAGGCGGCGGATGTCTTCGTGGTGGAGACCGACGGTGGGTTCTTCGATTAGATAGAGATTGCGTTGGCTGAGCGCGGCATTGTTGAGGGTGGCCTTGGTGCCACGGCCTTTGATGAGCTCTGAGACAAGTTTGATGCGTTGGGCCTCGCCGCCTGAGAGGGTGGGCGAGGGTTGGCCGAGTTGGAGGTAGCCGAGTCCGGTGTCCGCCATGAGTTTGAGCGGCGCGGCGATGCGGGGTTGGGATTCGAAGAAGGCTGCGGCTTCGTCGATGGTCATGGCGAGGACTTGTCCGATGTTTTTATCGCGGAAGGTGACTTCGAGGGTGGCGGGGTTGTAGCGTTGGCCGTTGCAGGATTCGCAGTGGATCCAGGTGGAGGGGAGGAAATCCATTTCTAACTTCACGCGGCCGTTGCCTTTGCATTCGGGGCAACGTCCGCCTTCGGTGTTGAAAGAGAACCGGGAGGCATCGAAGCCGCGCATGCGGGCTTCCGGGAGTTGGGCGAAGAGGCTGCGGATGTGGTCGAAGACTTTGACATAAGTCGCCGGGCAGGAGCGGGAGGTTTTGCCGATTGGGGATTGGTCGACTTCGTAACAGGCCTTGATGGATTTTTCGCCGGAGACTTTGGCGAATGGAGGTTTTGATTTGGCTTGGCGGTTGAAAACCGCCGCCACGCATTGGTGCATGAGGGTGGATTTTCCGGAGCCGGATATTCCGGTTAGAACCGTGAGGCGGCCGAGAGGAATGGCGGCGGTGATGTTTTTCAGGTTGTTTGCGGTGCAACCGGTGAGGGTGAGGTGCGGGTGGGATTTGTTGATTTCACGGCGGGAGCCGCGGGTGGGGTGAATGAGAGGATTGAGGAGGGCGCGGAGGGTGGGAGAGGAAGTGATCAGTGCCGAGTGAGCAGTGATCAGTGAAGAGGCTTTGGATGTGCCTTTTCTTTTTCTTCCACTGATCACTGTTGACTGATCACCGCTCACTTGGGGCGGCGGCCCCTGATAGACGATTTCGCCACCGAGGCGGCCGGCTCCGGGTCCTAGATCGATGAGGTGGTCGGCGGCGGCGATGGTGTCTTCGTCGTGCTCGACGATGATGAGGGAGTTGCCGTGATCGCGGAGTTTGATGAGGGTTTTGAGGAGTGCGGCGTTGTCGCGCGGGTGAAGGCCGATGGTGGGTTCGTCGAGCACGTAAAGCACGCCGCGAAGGTTCGAGCCGAGCTGGGCGGCGAGGCGTATGCGTTGGGATTCACCGCCTGATAGAGTGTTGCCGGAGCGGTCGAGCTGGAGGTAACCGAGACCAACTTCCTGGAGGAATGAGAGGCGCTGGCGAATTTCCGGAAGGATATCGCGGGCGATGAGTTGCTGGCGTTTTTCGGTGAAGGTGAGTTTGGTGAAATGGTTGGCGGCGTGGGTGATGGAGAGGTTGGAGAGGTTGGAGATTGAGAATGAAGACTCGGGGCGCGATGCCCCTTTGACGGCCTGGGGCGAGACGCCCCAGCCACTTGCATGGAGCCTAACGGCGGAGGCGGTGGGGTTGAGGCGGGTGCCGTGGCAGGCGGGGCATTGGATGAGTTCTTCGTCTTCCATGCGCTCGAGGGCGCGGTCGGCGTCGAGTTCGGCTTCGAGCACGGAGTCGAAGCGTGAGGTATCGAGGAATTGGGCGCGGCGTTTCGGGACGCGGCCGTGGCCGCGGCAGTTCGGGCACCATCCGTGCGGGGAGTTGAAGGAAAAGAGACGGGGATCGAGTTCCTCGAACGATTGGTTGCAGGACGGGCAACTGGAGTGGGTGGAGAGGAGGATGAATTTTTTGTCGGCGGTGAGGAGTTTGAGGAGGCCTTTGCCGATTTCCAACGCTCTTGCGATGGAAGCGCCGAGTGAGCAGTGAGCAGTGAGCAGTGAAGAGCCTTTGGGCGGAGATTTTCTTCCTCTTCCTCTTCCACTGATCACTGATGACTGATGACTGCTCACTTCTTTAATCACCACATCGATGTCGTGTTCTTTGAAGCGTTCGAGGCGAGTGAAGCCTTCGGCGTCTTTGAATTGTTTGTCGACTAACAGGCGGGTGAATCCTTGTTTGAGCGCCCACTCGGCGATCTCGGTGTGGTAGCCTTTTTTGCCGCGGATGATGGGGGCCAGGAGGGTGACGGGGCCTTTTTTGAGGTGGAGGTTGATGGTGTTTTCGATCGCGGCGATGGATTGTTTTTCGACGGGGACATGGCAATCCGGGCAATAGAGGGTGCCGAGTTTCGAGTAGAGCAGGCGGATGAAGTTCCAGATCTCGGTGACGGTGGCGACGGTGGATTTCGAGCCGCCTTGGGAGACCCGTTGTTCGATGGCGACGGTGGGGGGCAGGCCTTGGAGTTGGTCGATCTCGGGTTTTTCCAACTGCTCGGCAAACTGGCGGGCGTAGGCGGACATCGAGTCGAGGAAGCGGCGTTGGCCTTCGGCGAAGAGGATGTCGAAGGCGAGGGTGGACTTGCCGGAGCCGGAGAGGCCGGAGATGACGACGAATTGGTCGCGTGGGATGTCGATGGAGATGTTTTTGAGGTTGTGGTGGCGGGCGCCGCGGAGGGAGATTTGAGATTTGAGAATTGAGATTGGGGATTTGGATTTTGAGACGACAGGAGTGTCGTCTCTCCTTAGGGCTTTTTTGAGGAACTCGGCGGTGGGGGTTTGGAGTTTGGCGATTTGTTCGGGTGGGCCTTGGGCGACGAGTTGGCCGCCGTGTTTGCCGGCTTCGGGACCGAGGTCGAGGATCCAGTCGGCGGATTTGATGACTTCGAAGTTGTGTTCGATGACGAGCAGGGTGTGGCCGGAATCGACGAGTTTTTGGAAGACTCCTAGCAGATTTTCGATGTCGGAGAAGTGGAGACCGGTGGTGGGTTCATCCAAGATGAGCAATTTTGGATTTTGGATTTTGGATGTAAGAGTGGATGAGAGGAGTTGGCAGAGTTTGAGTCGTTGGGATTCGCCGCCGGAGAGCGTGTTGAGGGGTTGGCCGAGTTTGAGGTAGCCGAGGCCGACTTCGAGGAGAGGGTTGATGGTTTTTTGAATTTCCTCGATGAGGCGGAATTCTTTTTTGGAGTGATGGGCTTGATGGGTGAAAACCGCCGCCACGTCATTGGCAGTTAGATCGAGGATGTCGGCGATGGATTTTCCGTCGAGGGTGTATTCGAGGGTGGAGGATTTGTAGCGGCGGCCGTTGCAGTCCGGGCAGGTGACGTAGAGGTCGGAGAGGAACTGCATTTCGACTTTTTCGAAGCCATTGCCGGCGCAGCGGTCGCAGCGACCATCGCCGGAGTTGAAGGAGAAGAAGCCAGGTTTGAGGGCGGCGGATTTGGCGGATTCGGTTTCGCAGAAGAGTTGGCGGATCGGATCGAAGGCGCCGAGAAACACGGCGGGTGTGGAGCGCGGGGTGCGGGCGACGGCGGATTGGTCGACGAGTTCGACGCCTGATAGGTGTTGGCTACCGTTGAGGGATTTGATAGGTGCGGCATCGCCATCGGCCTCCTGGCCAAGCTTGCGGGCGAGATTCAGATAGAGCACATCGTGGGCGAAGGTGGACTTGCCGGAGCCGGAAACACCGGTGAGGCAGAGGAAGAGCCCGAGTGGGAGATCGGCGTCGAGTTTCTTCAGGTTGTGGCGGGTGGCGCCTTTGATGGAGAGGATTTTTTGAGTGGGCTTGCGGCGGGTTTTTGGGATGGGGATGAATTTTTGGCCGGAGAGCCAAGGGAGGGTGCCGGCGGGGATTTGAGATTTGAGATTTGAGATTTTGGATGCGGGCGGGACGCCCACGCTCCCTTGGAAGATGATGTTGCCGCCGTGGCTTCCGGCTCCGGGGCCGAGGTCGATGAGGTGGTCTGCGGCTTGCATGACGGCTTGTTCGTGCTCGACGACGACGAGGGTGTTGCCCTTGTCGCGGAGGCCGTGCATGACGCTGATGAGGTTTTGGATGTCGCGGGCGTGGAGGCCGACGGTGGGTTCGTCGAGCACGAATAAGGTGCCGGTTAGGGAGGCTCCGAGGCAGGTGGTTAGATTGACGCGCTCGACCTCGCCACCGGAGAGGGTACGGGTGGGTCGATCGAGGGTTAGATAGCCGAGGCCGACTTGATCGAGGTAGGAGAGGCGGGAGGAGATTTCAGTGAGGACTAGGTTGAGGGTGGGGTCAGAGTAAGTGCCGAGTGAGCAGTGATCAGTGATCAGTGAAGAGAAGAAGGGGAGGAGGTCGGAGATGGAGAGGGACCAGAGGTCGGGGAGGGTGAGGCCGTTAATTTTGAAGCAGAGCGCTTCGGGCTGGAGGCGCTTACCGCGGCAGGCGGAGCAGGTGGTATAGGAACGGTAGCGCGAGAGGAAGACGCGGACGTGCATCTTGTAGGCTTTGGTTTCGAGCCAATCGAAGAAGCCTTTGACGCCATACCATTC
>CAYRLT010000188.1:0-5858 GCA_964425095.1 uncultured Luteolibacter sp. | reverse complement strand
CTCGATGTTTTCGAAGTCGAGCCGCCGCCTGCGGATTTCCCGTTGTTGACCGCCAAGAAATGCGTTTTCACACCGCACCTCGGAGCTTCCACGGCGGAAGCTCAGGAAAACGTCGGCATCGAAGTCGCCCAGCAGGTCAGGGATTACCTCGTCACCGGAGAAATCCGCAACGCGGTCAACATGCCAAACCTCGACAGCCGGACGCTCGAAAGTGTTGGCCCTTACCTCGATCTCGCCAATTCGCTCGGCAAGTTGCTTTCTAAAATCGCCCCCGCCCAGTGCGATGCCATCCGCGTTTCTTATCTGGGCCCGGTTTCTGAGTTGGACACCGAGTTGATCACTCGGATGACGCTGAATGGCTACCTTGCTGCCGCGCATCACGAGTCACAGGTCAATCTCGTCAACGCACCGGCGGTTGCCAAGGCACTCGGTTTGCAAGTCACCGAGTCCACCGTCGCGCTCGCCACCAACTGCACCGAACTCATCGAAGTTTCGGCGGTTAAGGGCGATGAGGTTTGCAGCGTGGCAGGCACGTTTTTCGGAAAATCCGCGCGCATTGTCCACATCGCCGGCCACAACGTGGAAACCAGTCCCTCCGGCCGCTTCCTATTCGTGGAAAACGATGACCGCCCTGGCATTGTCGGCAGGGTCGGCACCGCACTTGGAGAGGCTCAGGTCAACATCGCGAACATGGCGCTCAGTCGCACGAGCGACCATACCCGTGCCGTCACCGTGATCGAAGTGGATACCGAGCCGCCCGTGAAGTTGCTCGAGAACCTGCGCTCCACTCCGGGCATCATCCGCGTGCTTAGCTTCGAACTCTGAGCGGGTGCCGAAGTTTTGGAGAATTACCGAAACCTAAAGTAAATTCCAGAATCGCATAAAATTACCGTTGCCAATGCCCATTCAGTGCCATTACCATCGCCACAGCATGAAAAAACTCCTTGTTATTGCCAGCGTGCTTACCTCTCTCACCTTTTTCGCCTCGGCGGATATTCAGGCGCCTCCGGGTTCTACCTACACTTCCAGTCGCAAGCTCGGCCGGGCCATCAGCAACATTCTCTACGGATTGACGGAGATCCCAGAGCAGATTGTCCGCAAGAACGAAGCTTACGGCCGCAAGGCAGGATGGTCCTATGGTGTGGTGGACGGGACCAACCGTTCACTTCGTCGCCTTGGCTATGGTTTCTACGAGCTCTTCACCTTCACTTGCCCGACCTATCGCGGCACGTTCAAGCCCCCCTACGAACGTTGTGGTGAAGACAACCGCATCGAGATGAATGTGAGTGACGGCCTCTCCGAATTTCCACCGGAACTGGGTTTTGAAACGCATTTCTCTTACTCGCGGAGTCAGAAATTCTGATATCAGAGCGAACTTTTTGATCATTATTTCCCGCCCACGGTTCGTCCGTTGGCGGGATTTTTTTATTGGGAGAGGAAATTCGGAAGGCTCGAATCGCTCAATTTGGCGAGCGTTCCATGGAGCGGCGGAACGTGTCCGCCGGTGCCCATGAAGAGCCAATGAGGTGAGCGAAGCGCTTTTCATTGTCCTCACATGGTCAGGGCGAACACGTTTCGCCCCTCCGTGAACACATTTCGCCGCTCTGTGATCATGGCTTGCGGTTTGGTCCGAATGATCGTCACTCGCTCTTGCCTGGATTCCGCCATTTTTTCCATGGCGGGGCCTTCTCTCTCCATGTTGAGGCTGGCAGTTCATCATCGAATTCGAAGCGGTTGCCAATGCCGCTGAGCAGTCCGCTGATTTCCTTCGCCTCTTCCAATAACTCAATCATGCGCGCTGCGTTCAGGCCGGGCTCTTTGAGGGCCGCTTTTACCGCCGCATCACGGCGCTGAAGCACCGTGCCGGAAAGTAAGGCCAAGGCATGCTCCGCGGCTAACATTCCGTCTGGTGGGGCGATGTCCAAACCGACTCCACGAGTCAGAGCAAGCCGATCGGATTCCGGCAGGCTGCCGAGGAATGCGTTCACCGCAGCGTGCGATCCCGGGTCGGGCGCGGATGCGAGAATGCTTTCTAACAAAGGGATTCCTTCCAGCCATCTCGATGCTTCATGCAGGCTTTCGAATTGTTCGCTTAACAAATGCTGCGCCGGCTGCGAGGTGAGCGCCAGATGACACAGCACGGCCACGATTCGGTGCATGGGAGTCGGCTCGGCGGGTGTGGAATCAGCATCCTCCGTGACGGTCCGTTCACGCGTTGGGCGCTGGGGTTTGGCTTTGATTTTGGCGATTTCCTGACGCAGTGAGCTGGTCGATGTTTGCAGATGCGTCGCCACGATATTGAGCTGGTTGTCCTGCACCGCGAAGTCGGTGATCAGCGATAACAGTTCGGCGCAATCTTTCAGTGCTACGGCGCGCTCCGTAGGCGAATCGAAAAGGCCGGTGGCCTTCGCCCGTTCAAGTTTGAAATGGAAAAACTCCTTGGCGTTAGTGAGCAGTTGCCGGAATGCCTCCTTGCCATGGGTCTTTAGAAAAGAATCCGGATCATCACCTGCCGGCATCTCCACCACGCGCACGCCGAGGCCCTCCGGCACCAATTGGCGGTAAGCTTTTTCAACCGCGGCCATGCCGGCACTGTCGGCGTCAAAACAAATCAGCACATTGCCCGTGTAGCGTTTGAGGATTTTCGCATGTTCGGTGGTGCATGCTGTGCCGGAGGTGGCGATGGCGTGGGTGAATCCATGCTCATGACAGCAAATGGCATCGAGCTGACCTTCGCAAAGCAGTGCGGCCTTCTCGGTGAGGATAGATTTTTTCGCGCGATCCAAGGCGAAGAATACCCGGGATTTCTTGTAGATGGCGGTCTCCGGCGAGTTGATATATTTCCCGCTGTTTTTATTCTCTCTGAGTTGCCGCGCAGTGAAGGCGATCACGTCGCCCACCTCATTGCGGATCGGAAACATCAGCCGGTCTTGAAACCGCACGAACAATCCGGAACGCGCATTGTTTTCTTCGCGCAAATTGCAAATGCCCGAGTCTTTCAATTCGCGCCCCGTGAATTTTCGTGAACGCGCCCAATCGAGGAAAGTCCGCCCGTTTTCCGGCATCCAGCCGATCGTCCAGTTGCCTGCCATTTCGCGGCCGAATCCGCGGGATTTCAGGTAATCCCGGGCATGCGCCGCATCAGGGGATTTGAGAAGGAGTTGGTGAAAATACTCCGCGGCTTCGCGGTGGAGATCAAGAATGCGGCCTTTGCTCCGGCGTTTTTGGTCGGCATCCGGATCGGCCTCCTCCTCGCGGAGTTGCACCCCTGCGCGGCCGGCGAGTTTCCGCACCGCCTCCATGAATGGTAGGTTTTCGTATTCGCGCACAAACGCGATGGCATCCCCACCTTTTCCGCAGCCGAAACAATGAAACGATTGCCGCGCCGGGTTGACATAAAACGACGGCGTTTTCTCACTGTGAAACGGGCAATTTGCCCGGTATTGCGAGCCCGCGCGCTTCAAGGGCACATAAGAATTCACCAGATCGACGATATCCGTCGCGCTGAGAACTTGCTCGATGTTTTCCTTGGGGATTTGTGCCACGATTACCGGGGTGCGGCCGCCACCATACGTGACCCGCCCGGCGCCACAACTCCACACTCCGCAAAACCAAAAATCGATGTCGTTTTACCGAAGTGCTTGCCAAGCGCTGGAGAGCCGCGTAATTCTCCCGCCCGGCGGTTTTCTAAAAACCGCCCCAATTCCAAGCGCGCTTAGCTCAGTGGTAGAGCACATCGTTCACACCGATGGGGTCGCAGGTTCGAAACCTGCAGTGCGCACCATTTGAAAATCGCCCACTGCCATAAGGATTCCAGCGATTTCACCAAAGTCGAAATCGCGCGACTGTGTCCTAAACTGTGTCCTATTGAAAATTGGCACCCGCATCAGGTGCCACACTTCAGGCGAGTGAATTTTTGGATTTTCCCTGGGGATGGAATCGCCACGGAAATTGCGCTGCGCCTTCTCGAAAATCAGTCCATTCTGGTAGCCAGCCAATGTTCGATGCTCTCCCGGCTGGAATTCGACAACCGCCAAGCGCCTGAACGGTCAGTCATGGCTATCTCGCCTATTTCTTCGCTCCCGCTGGCGGGGACGGCACCCTTACAACGCTGGGACATTTTCCGCTGCCCGAGCTGCTGCCGATCAGGCGGCCGGAGGCGTCACGCTTGGTGCTGGTCATGGTGCCGTTGCTCTGGGTCGTTTCGCTACCACTGAGGCGGCCGGAGGCGTCGCGGAACTGGGTGCTGCTGCTGGTTCCCGCTGATTTATGGGTGCTGGCGCTTCCCGCTAGACGACCGCTCGCATCCCGGTAGGCGGTGCTGGAACCACCCGACGTGTTGGCCTGAGAGGAAGCCGATCCGGCGAGCCGTCCGCTGGCATCGCGATAGGTGGTTTGCGAGTTGCCGCCGGAGCTCGGCCGCGTGGTGGCTGTACCGGTAATCCGGCCAGAGGCGTCCCGGGTGACGGATTGCACCGAGCCGTCTGAGCTTATTTGGCGGTCGATGGTCTGGGCGATACGTCCTGAAGAGTCGCGGACCACCTCGCGGCAGGTTTCAGCCAGAAGGGCAGGGGACAGAGCAACGGTGAACAGGATAGAGAGCGGAATCATCTTCATACGGATTGAGACTAAGATAGTTAGGAATCCGTTTAAAATCCACTCTCAAAAAACTAAAAATCCCTCCCCTACCCAGATTTATCCCGACCCGTGCGGTGAAAATGGATGTCGTGACGTTGAAATTTCTGATGCAAAGCTCTTGATTTCGACAGAAAAACTAGTTAAATTTCTCTCGAAATAAGCCTCTCCATGAAAAAACACGTAGATTCCATTGATGCTGCGATTCTCGACCGAATCCGGACGGGGCCGAAAGACCATGTCTGGATTCCGCAGGATTTCCTCGATCTCGGTTCGCGGGCGGCAGTGGACAATGCTCTTTCCCGCAACTGCAAAAGCGGAATCATCAATCGTGCGGGGCGCGGTCTCTACCATGTGCCCCGGAACCATCCGGCACTCGGCTCACTCGGCCCCAGCTACGATGCCATGCAGGATCTCGTCCATCGCAAGGCCGGCGGCGACGTTTATCCCACTGGTGCTCACGCGGCCAACGTGCTTGGCCTCAGCGATCAGGTGCCGATGCGCAGTTGGCACCTCACTACCGGCCCGAGTCGATGCATTCGAAGCGGCAAATCTGAAATCGTCCTTCGCCACATATCTCCACGATTTGTTTCCACAAAGAATCCGAAAAGCTCGCAAGTCATCCTAGCCCTTCGCTGGATTGGCAAACGCGCCGTGGATGACGACGTCGTTACCAAGTTGCGCCGGAACCTGTCTCCGGCCGACCGCGCCGCATTGCCTGCGGATGCCGCTTGCGCACCCGCATGGATCGCGGACATTTTCCATCGCATCGCTAAAGACCCCACCGCCGTCTGAAACCCACCTTCAACGCCACCGCGAATCCCGATTCCATTTCTCAAATTTCAACGAAATGAGATTCGAGCATCAACACGGATAGATTTTCCCAATCTCGTCCCAAGTCTCATGTAGGATTCAAACCATGGGCGTTCATCCGGGAAGATGACCGTAGGCGGGTAAATGTGCTCTGATATTCAAAAATAGACACATACCGTCCATTTTTGCATACGTTAGCACTTCCTGAACAGACATACGCGGTGGTCGAGGAAAACCACTTTGAGAAGTTTTGCCACAGTCATCCCACAGGAAGGCTTAACTGAGAGTGGAAAAAGCGGGCTGGTGCTAATCTGAAATCCCTGCCACTCGGTAGGGTGTATGAACAAACAAACACCAGCCCGGGCCAATGTGGTCGCCCTCAAACAAATTCTCAACCTCATTCCTCGCGG
>CAYRLT010000187.1:0-1761 GCA_964425095.1 uncultured Luteolibacter sp. | reverse complement strand
AACCTGGCATCCGACCTTCAGGGGGAAGACGATTCAATGTTCAAGCATGTTTTGGGCGACGCGTGTAAAATGCCCGAATTTACTGATGACCAGTTTGATATTGTCCATTCGAACTCGGTGATAGAGCACGTGGGAAATTGGGATAAAATTAAGGAGTTCGCGGAGGAAGTCCGAAGAGTTGCCCCGAATCTTTTCGTGCAAACCCCCTATTTCTGGTTTCCGATAGAACCTCACTTCATCAAGCTTGCGCACCATTGGTTGCCCAAGCCGCTCCGGATGTCGATGTGGTTGCGGTTCAAGATGGGACAGCGGGGGATGGCGAGCAACATCGACGAGGCGATGTCCCGGTTGGACGACGAACCTTATCTATTGGATATGCGAATGTAACGGTTCTTGTTTCCCGACTGTCGCATCATCAGGGAACGTTTCTTCCTGCTCACCAAATCGATGGTTGCATTCAGGGAGAGAGCGGATGGCATTCGACCCAGAGCCCTGACTGTCAATTCCGCGTGAAATGAAGAAGACGACACAAGCAAAGCCCAGAGTGCTGGCGATCTCCTCAGGCGGAGGACACTGGGTCCAACTGCTCCGCTTGCGGCCTGCCTTCGCGGGCTGTGAGGTGACTTACGCGACCGTTAGGGACGGGTTCCGAGCGGATGTCGGTGATGCCGATTTCCACGTGATCCGCGACGCGAACCGCTGGAGCAAACTCAACCTGGTTCGCTCGGCGCTCGGAATCACTCGTCTCCTGTTGCGCGTCAGGCCCGACATCGTGATCACGACCGGAGCTGCTCCCGGGTATTTCGGAGCGAGATTCGGGAAGTGGATGGGAGCCCGCGTGATTTGGGTGGATAGCGTGGCAAATGCCGGGGAGCTCTCGATGTCCGGCGAAAAGGCCGGTGCGTTTTCCGACTTGTGGTTGACGCAGTGGGCGCATTTGGCGCGTGAGAAAGGCCCGCGATTTTTCGGAAGTGTTTTATGATACTCGTCACCGTCGGAACAGACCTGCCATTCGACCGGATGGTTAGGGTGGTGGATGATTGGGCCGGCGAGACGGGCCGGCAGGACCTGTTCGCCCAGATCGGCGAGGGCGGGTGGGAGCCGCGGCACATGCGCTTCGCCCAGTTCCTGCCGCCAAAGAAGTTCGCTGAATATTTCACTTCGGCCTGTGTGATTGTTTCGCACGCGGGGATGGGGACGATTCTCAGCGCGTTGTATCAAGGGAAGCCGATTTTGGTGATGCCCAAGAAGGCAAGTCTCGGGGAGCACCGTAACGAGCACCAGACTGCCACCGCCCGCCGAATGATGGAGGTTGGCGGCGTGAATGTGGCGTTCGACGAGCAGGAGCTCCGCGCAAAACTCGATCGACTGGATGAATTGGCAATCGGCCGGAAGATCGGTGACTTCGCCAGCGACAGCCTGTTGTCCGGCATCCGTGATTTCATTTTCTCCAGCAAGAGCTGAGCACTCGAATTCCTGTTTCTATCATGAAAGGTTCCGCATGGATCAATGCCATCGCATCGGCGTGCGATCCACGGTCTTATCTTCACCTTTTTCGTTTGATCCACTATTATGGATACAGCCACGTGCGGCCGCGGCGGCGATTGCAGGCGGGTGAGGGCACCGGGATCGCGCCGAATGTTTCGTTCCGCAATGGCGAGCGAATCCGGATGGGCCGCGGATGTCATATCGGGGAGCGTTGTTTTCTGTGGGCGGGTGATACCACGGGCCGCATCGAGATCGGCAATGATGTCTCGCTCG
>CAYRLT010000186.1:0-1910 GCA_964425095.1 uncultured Luteolibacter sp. | reverse complement strand
AGTCGGCGGGAAAGCTCCGAGATTTTCAGATCAGGACGATGGCCTGCAAGGATGCGGGCGTGGCGTTCGAGGAGAAGCCGCAAGTGGTGTGGAGCTGATTCTGCGGTGGATTGCAGGTCCTCGAGAAGGCGATCTAGTGTTTGTTGCTTTTCCTGGAGAATCCTGCGCGGTACGACGAAAAGCGCGGTTCACTGCAGGGCTACAAGCTGAATGCTCAGTCCATCGAGGCGCATGAGAACAGGTCGTCCGAGGCGGGCGGTGAGGTGCTGTAGTTTGTCGAGCAATTCACCCGAATCGGCGGAGAGGATTTCCGCCGCCGCGCTGGGAGTGGGTGCGCGGAAGTCGGCTGCGAAATCGCAGATTGTGAAATCGATTTCATGACCTACGGCGCTCACGACCGGGATCGGGCTGGCTGCAACGGCGCGCGCCACGGCTTCTTCATTGAATTCCCAGAGGTCTTCCAAGCTGCCGCCGCCACGAGTGACCACAATCACATCGAAGGGCGGAAGGCCGGTGGCGGATGAATCTCCAAGCAGGCGAATGGCCTCGGCGATTTCGTTCGCGGCACCTTTTCCCTGAACGCGCACAGGACAGATGACGACTTCAATACCGCGCTGGCGGCGGTGCAGGACATGAAGGAAGTCTTGAATGGCTGCGCCGGTGGGTGAGGTCACCACACCGATGCGGCGGGGAAATTTGGGGAGTGGTCGTTTTTTCGTGGAGTCGAAGAGGCCCTCGGCATCTAGTCGGTGTTTGAGTTCCTCAAACTTCGCCTGGAGGGCACCGACGCCGCGTTCTTGGATGCGGCGGACGATAATCTGGTAGTTCCCGCGTGGTTCGTAAACGGTGAGGGAGCCTTGGAGTTGAACTTGCACGCCGTCGGCGAAGTTCATTCCTCGCAGTTGGGCGGTCTGGCCGGCGAAAAGCACGCAGGCGATCTGCGATCCGGCGTCCTTCAGTGTGAAGTAGGCGTGGCCCGAACTTTGCCGCCGGAGATTGGAGACTTCGCCTTCTACCCAAACTTCACCGATGCCGTCCTCGAGGAGGCCTCGGACCTTGCGGGTGAGGGCGCTGACGGTGAGAATAACCGGCTCAGCGGGCTTCTGGGCCGGCTTGGGTTTCGAGGTGGTGCCTTTCAGGTCGAAGTCGAGTTGCATGGCGTGTTGTTGAGTGAGGAGGTGATGCGTTCGGCAAGAGCGGGGCTGATTCCGGAAACTTTTGCGATGTCTTCAGGAGTGAGGGATTTGATGCGTTCCACGGAGCCGAATTTTTCGAGGAGGGCGCGCTTGCGGTTCGCGCTGACGCCGGGAATGGCATCCAGGAGGCTTTCACGGACGCGTTTTTTCAGCAGGAGGCTGTGGTAGCCATTCGCCGTGCGGTGGGCTTCGTCGCGGATGCGTTGCAGCAGGCGCAGAGCGCCGCTGTCTTGGGGAAGCCTCATCGGAAGCGGGCGTCCGGGGCGGTGGATTTCCTCGAATTCCTTGGCCAAGCCGATAATCGGCCCATTTTGGAGACCAAGGCGCTTGAGTTCCTCGCAGGCGCTGGATAGCTGGCCTCGTCCACCATCGACAATAATGAGGTCGGGGATGGCGGTGGCATTGGCATTTTCGGACTCGCGGAGAATCCGACCGTAGCGCCGGCGCACGACTTCGGCCATGCTGGCGAAGTCGTCCTGTTTGGTCAGTCCCTTGATGCGGTATGTGCGGTAGCCAGCGCGGTCGGGGACGCCATCACGGAAGCGGACCATCGAGGCTACGATGTGCGCTGAGGAGATGTTGGAAATGTCGAAGCACTCCATGACGCGGGGAGGGGAGGGGATGGCAAGCGCGGCTTGGAGCGCGGTGACATCTGCTTCGGGGTTGATCGTCGTCGGTAGCGACTTGCGGGTGAATCTTGTGGTCGGGCGGGTT
>CAYRLT010000185.1:0-2442 GCA_964425095.1 uncultured Luteolibacter sp. | reverse complement strand
CCAGATCGCGTTGTGAGTGGACTTGGGCGGAAAGCGCGTCACCCGGATCGCGCTTTGCGGAATCAGGTCGAAGTAGTGCTTGGGAACATCCCCAACGTTCAGGATTTGATAAGCGGATGGATCGAGTGTGATTGTGGACATAAGATTATTTCGAAAAGAGATTGCGGAACCAATTCATCGGGCCGCTGCTTTGAGATTCCTTTTTGGGCGAGGGCTCGGCTGATTCAAGCTTCTGGTTGCTAGATGCTTCGACACTAGCAGGAAAACCGCTGGCGACTGCGAGAAGATCGTGTCGTGCCTGCCAATAAGAGGCTCCGTCACGCGGCCCTGTGTTCATGGCAGGGAAATGCTTGAAGACCAGTTTGCGGGCGGCCTCCGCATTCTTCTTTCCGTAAACATTCAGTGCCTCGTAATCCTCGACACCCAATCGCTGTGCCTCGTAGCGCAGACTGATCCAGGCCTCTTTTTCACCCGGATAAAGGATGTGGGTGTCGCCGGCGGGCAGGAAGTTGGCATTCGGATCTCCTGCACCTACAAAAACCACCGATTGTTTAAAGGGATCGCTCATCCAGCTGTTCGCCCCCCAGTGGAGAAAGCCGGCGAGGTCATAGCCGTAAACAAACCAAGGAATGTGGGCACCCCGGGTGCGTTCCTGGTCGAGAAGACGGTTCACCCAGGCTCCCCCCGGACCCATGCACGTGTAAATCCACACCGGTTGGCCCGCTGCCTTTCGCTCATCAAAAAATTCCTTCCGGAAATCATAAACATTGGCCAAGGGACACCAGGCATCCACCGAATCGACGATCCCGAGGTTGGGCGAATTGATCACCTCAAAAATTTTCACGCCTGGAATCTCCTCACGGAGCATCTTGGCTGCCTCGACAAAGAGCGCGTTGTCCGATTCCGGCACCTCGTCGTAAATCTGGATCTTGAACTTGCTGGACACCCCGGTTTCCTCCAGGGCCTTGCGCACTTGGGCAAACAAAGCCCGCGCTTTGGCATTTCCCTCCTGCGTTCCGAAATCGGGACTCTCATGACTACTTATCCCCCAGCGCGGGTTGTTGGGATCTCGTGGCAGGATGGGCTTGAAGAGCCCTGCCGCCAGATAGTCCCTCATCCCGGCTGCCTTGAGCACTTTGATGGCGCGAGTGAATCGCTCGCCGAACTTCGGCTCCGTGCCAGTCGCGCAATCCCAGGCCATTTCATCCAACGAGATGAACCCGGTGGACTGGCGCCCCTCGACCAATGTGCGGGCATAGCTGCCATAGAGCGTCCAGAATTCGTCGGACCAGACAGGAACATGATAGGCCTTGGCGATCGGGGTGGTCATGCTTGTTTGCACCAGCTTGAAGGTCCCTTCCTGGGGCTTCGGCATAGTCACGGGATAAACCTGAACCGAGAAATGGGAGTCGACCGTTTTGCCCTCCTTAAGCTTCGCTTTTACGGTGTAGCGATGCAGGCCCGGCGCGGCATCCAAAGCAATCGGCCAGCGCACGGCAAATGCGGCACGCCCGCTCTGGTCGAAAGCGGCCTTGCGGGATTTCCATGCCTCAGCATCCCAGCCCTCCCCCACGGGCACCAAGGCATCTGCGATCTCAAACGGGGCTCGCCGGATGACATAAGGGTTTTTCTTTCCGTCGCTGCGCTCAGTTCCGGCATTTATACCGGTATTCTGCTCTACCGGAACAAAATCCAAGGCATACCACTTCGCCCCGGCCTCGCTCCCAACCAGTTCCATTCGTTCGACCTGCAGTTGGCCGGGTTCTCCAGTCAAGACAACCTGCACCAACATCGTACCCCCTAACGGAGCCGCAAGCGGCGCATCGGCTCGAAGTGCTGGAGGACGGATGTCCGGATAGACCGCCTCCATCGGATCAACAACGAGGATTTCCGTCGCCGCCATCAGGCGGCTTGTGGGGAGGCAAACGACTGCCGCGATCGCGATGAGGATGAAGCTCGGAACAAGGTGTTTAATCATTGGTTTAATCTTTAAAGATGACGAGGTGAGCGAGAGGAGGGCAAAGGCTATTTTTGTGCTCCGAGTTCCTCGATCGCATGTGCGATCCGGTCGCGCAGTTCGGCATAGCTGGCCGGATCCTGATTGTATTTCAGGGTGGTTGAGTCCTCGGGGATGAGCGTTTCCACTTCCTTGAGAAGCTGCAGCGCGCGCTTCGCCTGTGCAATGCGCTCGGAGGATGAATGAGCATTGCCCAGCACCGCATCGGCCTGCCCCTTGAGCAGAACGAAATAATCGTAGTCTTCGATCCCCTCACGGAACATCTCCCAACGGATCGAGGAGGCGGGTTTGCCGGGGCCATCGGGATTCGGATAGAGCAGGTAGCCGTCGCCGTTGAGGCGTTCGCGCTCCCAGGGATTGCCCGCCGCCCAGTAGCTCACGCTCCAGATCAGGTAGCCATCGAAGGCGTAACGCCAGGTGAACCA
>CAYRLT010000184.1:0-17056 GCA_964425095.1 uncultured Luteolibacter sp. | reverse complement strand
CTGATTGTCGAGTTTGCCAACCAACTTCAACTCGAAGGCAAGAATGCCTTCGATGCGGTGTGGGAAGCCACCACCCTGCGTTTCCGCCCGATCCTGATGACGTCCATTGCCACCATCGGCGGCGTCCTGCCGCTCGCCCTGGCCACCGGAGCCGGCGCGGAAACCCGCAACCCGCTCGGCTTGGTTGTCGTCGGTGGACTCAGCATTTCCACCGTGCTCACACTCTTCGTGGTGCCGGTTTTCTATCTGATTTTCGATTGGATGGTCACCAAGGCCACCGGTCACTCCAGCGCCCAAGGCCTCCGCCGTGCCGCCCGCGTGGAAGCGGAAGTCGAAGAAGCCGGCAAAACGGTGTGATATCGCCACCGCCCGTCGGCCCCCTAGGCAATGAAGCCAGGAATTTTTCAACCGCGAATTGACGCGAATGAATGCGAATAAATTATTCATTCGTGGTCTTTCACGTGTTGTCATCTTCCTCATCATTTTTGTCCAAGGATGTGGCTATTACCCTCCATCCGTATCCTCCAAGAAGGAAATTATTGGATTGGATCAATCACATGCATGAAAAACTTGCAGTGGATTCAATTGGGTGGATGCTTGAATGTCACCGACCACGGAGTACGCAAATTACAGAGACTACTCCCCAATACAAAAGTCGAGAAGGACGACGAAGAGTGGAGCTTTCATCAGATTCCCCGTTAAATGCAGTGACCGAAAATCAAACCGTATTTACCCAATGACTTTAGCAATATCAGCCAAAGAATCGATACGCCCATTTTTCAATTTTCGCCGCAAGACATTTGCCTTGGCTTTGGCTCTAATCACATGCACTTCGTTTTTCTCGTCGCATCTAAAAGCCGATAGTGAGAAAAGTCCCGCGTCCGATTCGAAGGCTCCTTCGGTTGCCGATTACAGCGACCCCATCAAGACCTATCAAACTTTTCTGGAGGCGATCAAGAGAGACGATCTAGCGGCGGCCAAGGCATGCTGCACCATTGCGGATGACAACAAGTCAGGCTCACTGGACGTTTTGGTTGGAATGTGGGTGACGTTTCATCGTTTTAACAAAATCGCGTTGTTGAATTTCAGGGAAGAGACCAGCAAATATCTGAAGGAAGGCTCCGACCATGAAGAGAGCCCCTATTTGCGCGTGGATTGCACCGACAAAGCCTTGGATCGAACGATTTCCAGACTGGCGGGTTCTAAGTTTGAAATCGAGGGTGACCGAGCCAAACTCACGATCCAATGGGGCGAAGACGCTGGCTATCCGAACCAAGCGTTTTTTTATTCGGATGAGGTTCGAATCTTTTGTAAGTTCGAAGGTGGTTGGAAATTGGATATTCTCCCAGAGGGCACGCCAGAGACGTTGGCCGATTTATTCAAGCCAGGCTCATGGGGGCGCGCGTTTCGGGACGGCATGAACTTGTTGAATGCCGTCATGGTTGAGATTGAATCGGGAAAGCTGAAAACTTGGCAGCAGGTTACGGAAGAACTCGAAAAGAGAAGCAAGGTGCTTGAGCAGAAATGGACTGAAGACCATCAGGAACTGAATCTGCGAAAGCCATGATGACGTGGCCAATTCGATGACTCTGAAACTTTTCGCTCCGCAGGAAGCTCCATGCTGTGGCTTGCCGGATGGCAATCCGCCGCCTAGTCTTCGCGCCGATGACTGAAGATCCATCTGTTTTTGTGCCGACCCGCCGCCAATGGGTGGGTTACTGGAGCATGATCGTCCAGCAAACGCAGAATGCGTTCAACGACAAGATGGCGCAATTCATTCTCATCCCACTGGGCGGCGCAGTGGGCTTTGCGGTGGAATCCGCGGCAGGCTTGATGATCGCGCTGCCCTTCGTGCTGTTCGCACCGATCGCTGGCTGGATGAGCGATCGTTTTTCAAAACGCGACGTCATGCTCGGCGCCGCCATTCTTCAATTGCTCGTGCTTGTTTGGATCTCCGGCTCGGTCGTCTTGAAAAACCTGCCGCTCGCGCTCTGCGGGTTTTTTGCACTCGCCGTGCAATCGGCATTTTTCAGTCCCGCGAAAATGGGCATCAACAAAGAACTCGTCGGATCGAAATACTTGGGTTTCGCCACCGGATTTCAACAGATGACGGCGATGTTGGCGATTCTCGTCGGGCAAATCATCGCCGGATGGTTGTTTGATCACCGCTTCACCGCATTCGGCGGCACTCCTGACATGGCGTGGAAAGCGGCGCTGGGCCCTTTGCTTGTCATCACCGTCTTGTCAGCGCCGGCCTTGCTGCTCGCATGGATCGTCCCGCGGGTGCCAGCTCAGGGCGGCGCTAAATTTTCCGCAAAGCTCGCAGTCAGTCACTTCGCGAACCTAACCGAATTATGGCGTGATTCCCAGTTACGGCAAGCCTCGTTCGGCGTGGCATTCTTCTGGGGATTCGCCGCGTTCATCAATCTCTGGTCGGTAAAACTCGCCAAGGTCCTAACCGGCGGTGGCGAGGGATTCGGGACTTTATCATCGACGTTTATGGCATCGGCATCGCTGGGCATGGCGGCCGGATTCGGCTTCGCGTCATTCCTGTTGCGCAAACGCATCGAGCTCGGCTGGGTGCCGGTGGCCGGCGTGGCGATGACGGTTTTTTCGCTGGTGATCGTCTTCGTTCCTGCGGGCGGTCATCTATTTCTAGCAGCTCTTGCCTTGCTTGCCTTTTTCTCCGCTCTGTTTCTCGCTCCACTCAACGCATGGATGCAGGACAGCTATCCGGCGGCCAAACGCGGCGAACTCCAGTCTGCGGTGAATCTCCAAGATTGTTTTGCAGGCATCATCGCCGTGGCCGTCATCTTTGGTTTTGAACACGGTGCCAAGCTGCTCGGCATCACGCCGTTGAATGGCATCCATTACCAAATGATCTTCATCGCACTGGCATGCATGCTTGCGACCGTGCTGATCATCCGTCTATTGCCCGCGCATTTCATCCGGGTGATTGGCGTGGCACTGATCCGCGCGATCTATCGGATCCGTGTCAGCCATCCCGAGCGGCTGCCCGCCAAAGGAGGCGTCCTCATGTTGCCGAATCATGTGACCTATGCGGACGCCTTTTTCCTCTCCGCCGCCAGCCCGCGGCCGATCCGTTTCGTGATGGATGAAATTTTCATGCAGCAACGATCGATTAGGATTTTCACCGGAATCTTTGATACCTTGACCATCCGCCGCGACCAACCGCTGGAGGCGATCCGTGAAATCATCCGGGCCCTGAAACAGGGCGATGCCGTCTGCCTGTTTCCCGAAGGGCAACTGACTCGCACCGGCACCCTCTGCCCCCTGCAGCGCGGCTTCGAGCTCATCGCCAAAAAGGCCGGCCACCCACTGATTCCGATGTGGTGCGATGGCTCGTGGGGCTCGATTTTCTCCTTCGAACAAAACCGGTTTTTCCGCAAAATTCCGCATCTGGGGGCGCTCCGCATGATCATCGCTTTCGGAACCGCCATCGCCCCCAAAGATGCGGCGCTTGAGGCCGTCCACAGCAGCATGCTCGCCGCCTCCGCCGATGCCATTACCAAGCGTTTCGTCCGCCGAAGATGGTTGTCGCGGATGCCCACGGCGAAAAACCCCGCCACCCAGGCCTTCGGCGAATTGGAGGATTCCACCCGGAAACGGATGTGGGTCAACGGTCACCAAATCGGCATGGTCAACGCCCTCCAGCGCCGGAAGCCGTTTCACATCTTGGCGGAGGATCCTTTGATCCATGAGTTGCTTGGCGTTTTCGCCACGTTTCCGGATCTGTTCCATGCCGAACTGAAAATCGAAGCGCACTTCAAGGGTGATGTGGATGGCACCTGGGTGGGTGGCGATTTCCTGCGCGACTGCATCCGCCTCGCCCAGATCAGCCGGAGCATTGTGTTTTACGATTTCGGAAGCGCCGCTTTGGTTCCGATCGAGCGCGACGGATTATGCCATTTCCCTTGCCTCGCTGCGGAGGGACTCGTGATCGCGATGTCGATGCCCCATCCGCCTACGGCCATCGAGGACTTTGCAGCGCAGATTGGCAATCAACCCAATTCCTGGGGAAAATTGCTGCCCGGCTGGAGGCTTGAAGTCGCCGAAACCGACTGCCTCCGCGCCCATGGCCCCGCCGCCAACGAGTCGGGCATCCTCCTCCCCCCCGGATGCTCTTTGAATGCGGAAGGATTCCTCATCGCCAAGCCCCCGAACTAAAAGCCCATATTGTCCAGCGCGGGTGACCGCATCCGCCGGCATGCATTTTCAAGAAATACGCCGAATTTCTTGACACTCCCCGCAAAAACGGGCTTTTTTCCGCCCGCGCCTTACGCAAGGCACCCGTAGCTCAATTGGATAGAGCGTCTGACTACGAATCAGAAGGTTGGGGATTCGAGTTCCTCCGGGTGTACCACTCTTAAAACCCTGTAACTCAAAAGGTTACAGGGTTTTTTGTGGCCTGATTCCGAGAGTGCCGAAAGCCGTTCCAATGCAGGAAAATGCGGGTTTTAACCCGTTCTATTGCAGGAACCGTTGCAGGAAAAATTCGGTGGCCGGATTCCACGCCGCAGGCCGGGTGAATTCGTTGCGTCCGGTTTTCCTGCAATGGGCCGTTGCGGGATAGGGTCTGAGAGAAAACTTGTGCTGCCTAGACGGTATGCCGATGCCATGGTCGAGTTGCGTGGGAATTGACCGAGGATGCCCATAAGCGCGGCGGCGTGGGTTCCGCCTTCCATGTCCACCCGTGGGCTGCTCGGTGGTAAGCGCGGCGCGTGTGGGAGTCACGGCCTAGGCTTGCGCTTGCGCAGGCGCTTCGGCGGGGTGCCTTCGATGGTGACCGGGGTGCTGGTCGGTGGCGGGATGAACGCGGGCTTGATGCGGTGCATCATGGCGAGGGCTTCGGGGGTGACGGAAAGGCGGATGAGATCGAGCCGCTGCTTGATAATCCACGGGCTGCAATCGGCGTGATTTCTGAGTGTCCAATATCTCAAGTTCAAGCGGCGGGCAACTTGGGCTTGTGTGGGCAAGTCAAAAGCAAGAATCACGGCGAGGATGTAAAATGAAAGATGGTCGATCTTTTCCGCCGCAAGTGCGGCGTGGCGGGTGCGCATTAAAGCCGGGGCTGGCGCGAAAATCGGGTTCCAAAGCGGATGATTGTTAAGCGGTTCATTCTCTGAGTAGTCCATGATTACGAGATGGCGGATGGCTTGATGGTGACGGCACGGGCCTTGCCAGGCGTAGCGCAGGTTGCGGCGGCGACCGTGGCGCGAGGTGGCGAATGGTAAGAAAGGGTAAGGTTTCGATTATTTGCCGGCGGTTTGGCTGGCGTCTTTTGCGTGCGGTGTTTCATGGCGCGGGGTTCCCTTTCACTAACGGGAGCGGATTTTTGCGAGCATGGATTTGATGGCGTCGGATGCGTCCAGTTCGTGTTTCTCCGGTGCCTGCCAACCCATGATGATGGAAAGCAGTTTGCAGGCTTCGAGTTTGCTTTCCATTTCAACGCGCGTGCGAACCATTCCGCCCGCAAGTTCCTCTCTGAAATATTTTTGCACAAGCGGGCTTTCCGGTGTGAGTTGTCCAATGGGCGTGCGGATCACGTCGGTGAGATGCGCGACGAGTTCATGCCGTTCCATGCGCCCAGCCTCCTGCATGCGCTCCCGCTCGTTCTTTAGATAGGCGCGGATCTTGGGTTTCTTCAGCGCCTTGCAAGCCTGCACGTCCGCAGAGTTGCCCCGTGCCTGAAAGCCTGCTTGCTCCCAAGCACGGCCAGCGGGTGTGCCTGCAAGCACAAGGTTGCAAAAGGCTTGTTGGCGCGGGTTCAGTGGATTTGTTTTCATGGCAGGGATGCGGTTCTTCATGGCGGGCGGTTCTATGGTCTTGCGTTGGCGGTGAAGAGTTGGGCCTCGCCGTTGAGGAAAAGCGGCAGCACGTCGTTGCGCGGGCCGTTGCGGAGTTTGCCAATTTTGATTCCGTCCTCGGCAATGAATAGCAAGGCGTCGGCGTCCTGTTCGATGGCGCGGCTTTCGCGGGTCTGGCCTGCCTCGTTGAGTTGGGATGCTGAAAGCACTGGGCAGCGCAATTCCTTCGCCAGTTGTTTCAGTCCACCTGAGACGCGGGCGATTTCTTCCTCGCGGCTTTCGTTCTTGGTGCGACCTCCCCGGATCAATTGCAGATAGTCCACCACGACAAGGGCAAGGCTCCCGTTCTGGTCGCGCAAGCGTTGGGCCTCGGCGCGGATGGTTTCGAGCGATTGGCCAGCGGTGGCGTCAATCCACAAGTGAAGGTCACGGGCCAGCGTGGCAACGGCGGCTTGTATGCGTGCCAAGTCTGCGGTCGAGGCGCTGCGGGGCTGGGTGATGGCTCCAAAGTTCACGCGGCCAAGCACGGTCACAAGCCGTCCAATGACTTCACGGGTCATCATTTCGAGGCTGAAAATTGCCACGTTCTCGCCACGGGTTAGGAAGGCGGCGGCAATCTGAATCATTGCAACGGATTTCCCTCGTGATGGTCTGCCGGCAATCACCCATAATTCACCTGGGCGCATTCCGCCACTCACAAGGTCGAGTTGAATCAGTCCTGTTTCAGCACCTGGGAATTTCCCCGCCTTGTGGTCTGCTTCCAGTTGGGCAAGGAAATCGCGGGCGGCGTCCTTGGCGGCGACGGATCGGCGCGGGCCTTCGGCGGCCTTGCGGATGGAGTCCAGCGCAGCGGATATATCGGCGGCAGCCTCGGTGCTGTTCTCCGCTTCCAATAGGCGGCGGCCAGCGGTGCGGGCGATGCGGTGCGCGTGGGCCTCCTTCACCTGGTCTAGCCATTGTTGCCAACCGGTGACGGACGCGGCGTAAGTGTAAAGCTCGGTCACTTGCCACGGGCCGCCGATTCGATCAAGCATCCCCTCGGTCTGACGGCGCTGCACGAATGCAGTTAGGTCAATGCTTCCGTGCGCGTGGAAATCATCAACAATGAAACGGAAGGTTTCCCGCAATGCAGGCGTGCTGAATGAATCCTCTTCAAGTCCTTCGGAAATCCCCCTGGTGATGAATTGCTCGGGGTATTGCATCATGCACGAAAGCAAAGCCTTCTCGGCCATGGTGGCGGCAGGCTCGGAGCGTAGTATGTCGTCGGTGGTCATGGTAGCGGATCACGAAATGCCGAAACAATCGGCGGTTTCCTTGGAGCGGGGTTTCGCGGTGCGGGTGTGGCGGGGTTGTTTCCAGTTCTCGGGATCGTCGTTGAATTGTTGGTCATTGAACCATGTAGCCGGGTGCGGAATCAAATGGCGCTCCTGCCATGTTATAGCTGCGGCATATGCCTTGGTCTGCTCCAGCAGAAATGCCGGATCGTTTTTACTCATGGCCTTGATGATCGCTTCCAAGGCGCGGGGCTTCTTCTCCTTCCTCGGGTATGCCTGATAAATGGCCTCGGCTTGATCTGTGTTTGTGACCTCCCGTTTTTTCGTCGGCGGAGCAGAGTTCGCTCCGTCCAACGCCAAGAATGTTTCTCCTGGTGCTTCTCTTGATGCTTTGTGGCCAGCTCCTGCCCTACCCTCGGGCACGTCCTGCCCTACCTGTGGTACGGGTGTTATCCTACGTTGGCCATCTCCTGCCCTAGGTGGGGCATCTCCTGCCCTACCCTCCAGCATGACATGATAGATATTGCTCCCGGCATCGCCGGCATCGGTGGTGGTGTTCGTCCATGTGATGAATCCGGCGCTGCGGAGTTTGCGCAGGGCGGTCTTGACCGTGGAAACACACACGCCGGCATCCTTGGCAATGGTGGCGTGCGAGGGGTAGCATTGGCTGGCATTGTCGGCGCGATCGGCAAGAGCCATCAGCACGGCGCGGGACGGCCCTTTGACCTCGGGGATGTTCTCTCGGATAATAGTAAGCAGTAAATTACTCATGCTTCTGCTCCTCTGGTTTTGAGTCCGAGCGGATCGTGGCGAAATTGTTCGGCCAGTTCCGGGTCTTGCCGGGCGAGCAATTGGTAGAACGCCGCCAGCACGGCCGGGAGTGCCTGGGATGCGTGGATGATTCCCTGTCTGCCGGCGTCTTGAGAAAATCGGCGGCGGTGGATGCGGATGCGGTGATGCTTTTTCATCGTGGTGCAATTTTTTCAATCGCCCGCCGCTGAGGTTGTGGTAGAGTCCGCGCACGTCCTTGTCAGACACTTTGCAACGGTCCGCTTGCCACTCCCGGTGAGCGGGCTGTTGTGTTTTCAGCGGACTTCGACTGCGTTGATTTTAAATCTCCGGTCGAGCGCGGCGCGCACTTGCTCGGGGTCAAAAAATGTTAAGTGACCGCCTATCTTGTGCACAGGCACCCAGCCGTTTGACTGCCAGGAGCGAAATGTGCGTAGTGAGGGACGGGAGGTTTCGCAGGGGAAAACGAGCTTGATGCAATCCAATGCGCCGACGAGTTGTTTCTGATTTGCCATAAGCAAACCAATGCCACCTCCTGCGCCGGGATGTTCTACGGGTTGAAACGATCAACCCGTAAAGTCGCACGCCTCACGGGCAAGCTTCACAATCAAGTCTTCGTTGATGCGGATTTCACGGTGTTTGGCTGGATAGCCGAACTCATCGAAAGCATCGATCCATGGATTCTCACGCTGCGGAAATTCCGGCTCTCCGTTGAATGCTGCGAGTTGGCGCATGAAGAATTGAATTTCCGCCCGTGAGGGGAGCCGTTCCAACTTCTCATTCAGATAGGGCAGACAGCGTAGTATCCCGCCTTTGACGCGGTTCTCCAGTGTGAGTTTCGGTGATTGGCCGTGCCTGATATTTTTGAGTGCCTGCGAGAGTGATTGCACCCGCTCATGATCTTGAGTGAAGATCGCCCGCAACGTCATAGTTTCGATGAGCCCTCGGGCAATGATCCGCTCGCCTGCTGCGTGCGCGACGGCATCAGCATTCCCCTCGGGTGAGTCCGGATAGAGAAAGGGCCAGAGAATCGGGAGCCATTCGTGGGTGTATCTGTCGCACGCTCCTTTCTTTCCGGTGGTGTTGAGAAACCGGAAAGATTCCAGCCTGCGGAGAATGGACGGGATGGATGTTTTACGAACCTTGGGTGATTCGTTTCGGAGATGAACGACCAGGATCGAAATCAGGCGGCAGCGGTCCATGCCTGCGGCCTCCAGCTTGATGCCGTAGCCTGTTAGCATCCGGCATCCCAAATAGCGGATGAGGTCCAGGGATGGCACGGGGAGACTGCCATCATGAAGCCAATCATTGGCCACAATCTCGTCAGCTCTTGGGTTTGCGAGCAATGCTTCCAATTCGTCCAAGAGAGCGACACTGCGCTTGTCTATTTCTTTAGGCTTCATAGATCGGGGATTCTTCTTTGCGGAATCATTTCGCTGGTCAGCCTTTGTGCTTGGGGGATTTTGAAACGCGGGTGCGGCCGGTGCCGAGCCAGTCGCCAAAACCCCTCCAACCCTTTTCTCGATATTGCCATGCCGGGGAGGCGGGAATGTCGGGCGGAAGCGGCCTCTTCCCGGGCAACTTACCTTTGCAATAAGCATACCATTCACCTTGTTTCCTTAGGCCTAGGGCATGAACGAATGACTTCGCTTCCTCAAATGAACGATATTTTCGGGCATTTGTGGCAACCGTTCCAGTTCCCAACCAATCACCCCAGCCCTTCCATTGATCCTTGCCATAGTAAGTAATTGGATTGGCAGGAATGTCAGATGGTAATGATCCCTTTTCCGAAAGCCTCCCCGCGCAGAATTCCCGCCAAACAGCGACACTCTCAAGTCCAAGGCTGCGGGCAAATGCTCTTGCTTGATTGAACGAGCGGAAGGTTCGGTTACGGTTTGCCATATTCCCTGTGCCCAGCCAGTCACCCATGCCAATCCATCCTTTGTCAGCATATACCGTTGCAGGATCTGCGGGGATATCCGACGGTAGAACACCCTTTTCGGCCAAATTGCCTTTACAGAAATCTCTCCATTCATGCCCATTTGTTAGGCCTAGACTCCGTGCAAATCTGCGAGCTACCTTCAATGATCGGTATTTTCGATTGTGAGTTGCAATTATTCCGGTGCCAAGCCAGTCACCATAACCTGCCCAGCCTTTTCCCGCATATGTATTTCCTGGGTTGCTTGGAATATCTGATGGTAGTTTCCCTTTATCTGGCATGTCGCCTTTACAAAAGGCAAACCATTCTTTCTGACCTTTCAGTTGCAAGCTTTTAGCAAACTTGCGCGCAGACTTGAAGGCACGGTACTTGCGCTGGTGAGTTGCAACTGTTCCGGTGCCAAGCCAGTCGCCCCATCCTTTCCATCCGCTTTCGGAATAAACATGGGTCGGAGTTTTGGGAATATCGGGTGGAAGAATTCCTTTTTCAGGCTTGAGCCCCTTACAAAAGGCTCTCCATTCGGCTTCCCCTTTGAGTCCAAGACTGCGGGCATAATCCCGAGCCTTTTTGAATGATTGATATTCACGCCGAACAGATGTCGATGTCTCATAGCCAAGCCAATCTCTCATCCCATTCCATCCAGAGTCGGCGTATGTTCGATCCGGTGCCGCAGGAATGTCAGCAGGACATTGACCAAGGTGCGGGATCTTGCCCTTGCGATAAGTCCGCCATTCATGTTCGCCCTTGAGCTTGAGACTGCGAACGAATTCCCGTGCTTCAGTAAAAGGGCGAAATGTTTTGAGGGAATTTGATACTCTTTCAGTTCCCATCCAATCACCCATTCCCTTCCAGCCTTCGGTTGCATATGCACAGGCGGGTTGAATGGGAATATCTGACGGTCGGGAGCCCTTCTCGGGAAGTTTTCCTCTGGCAAACTGAGTCCATTCTGCCCCGCTATTGAGCTTGAGGTTCCGAGCAAAATCCCGCGCCTCTAAGAAAGGACGAAATCGTTTTGATTTTCGCTTGATTCCTACAGTGCCCAGCCAATCACGAATACCGGACCAACCTTTCCCTGCGTATGTTTCCCCAGGATATGCAGGTATTTCAGGCGGAAGAATACCGATATCGGAAAGATCGCCTCTGCAAAAATCAATCCAATCCTTCAGTGTGTAAAGTCCGAGGCTTCTGGCGTATGCGCGAGCTTTCTCAAAAGGCAAATAATTGCGACGGTTATTTGCGATGTTTCCAGTTCCAAGCCAGTCGCCCATTCCTGCCCAGCCCTTTCCTGCATAAACTTTTTCCGGACCGGCAGGTATATCTGAAGGCCGAACGCCTTTCTCTGGTAGTTGACCTTTGCAGAATGAATGCCACTGGGTGCCGCTTTTCAGCTTTAACTTGCGCGCGAAGGCTCGCGCTTTTTGGAAGGGGAGATGTCTCTTTAGACGGTCCGCAATTCGTCCCGTCCCAAGCCAGTCGCCGTAACCTGCCCAACCACTGTCTTTGTAGGTCTGATGTGGATTCGCTGGAACGTCAGGCGGAAGGAAACCCTTTCTTGAAAGCTTTCCTTTGCAAAAGGCCCGCCATTCGAGGTTGCTCGCCAAGTTCAGGCCGTGGACAAACTTTCGTGCCTCATCGAATGGGCGATACTCTCGGAGAGAGTATGCAATATTCCCTGTGCCAAGCCAGTTGCCCATTCCCGCCCAACCTTTTTCTGCATAAGTTTTTTGGGGCAAGGCTGGAATATCTGATGGCAAGGGGCCTTTCTCGGGCAGGTTGCCTGTGCAAAATTTTATCCATTCAGCGGTGTTGCGTAGACTGAGATTTCGCGCAAACTCCCTCGCATCCTCGAACGGCCGCCACGACAGTTTCGCCAAGCGGTCCCAGCACTTGAGTTCGATTTCACGGGCAAAGTCGTCGAGATTGATGCGTTTTGCCAGTCGCTCATCGATGTCGAACTGCACGCTGCCGCCGCCCTTGCGTTGTTGGCCTTTGGACACGGCGCGGAAGTATTCGATGATCCGGTCATCATTGGCGGCGAGAGCGCGGAGGGTGGTGAGGATTTCCTTGAAGGCGGGGGACTTGAAGATGTCGTCCGCAGTGGCGTCGGCGTCGTGGAGGATGGGGACGATGACGTAGCCGAATTGCTTGTTAGGCGCGGGGCGCAGGGCGCGGCCGACGGCTTGCACGATGTCCACGGCGCTGCGGCGGGGATCGGCGAAGAGCACGCAGTCGATGCCGGGGACATCGACGCCTTCGGTGAGGCAGCGGGCGTTGGTGATGAGGGCGCGTTCGGCGCGGGCGAACTCGCCGATGACGCGGGCGCGGGTGCCGGTGGGGGTTTTGCCGGAGACGTGGAAGGTTTCGAGCTTGCCGTATTTGCGGAAGGATTTGCTGAAGGCGTCGTTGTGGGTCTTGAACAATTCCGCGCGCTGGATGCTGCCGTGGAAGGAGACGGCGTGTTGGATCGGGTATTTCTCCATCGCTTTCCTCAGGGCGATGAGGGACGCGAGCATGTCGGCTTCGATTTCCTCGTTCCACGGGCCTTTGTCGGGCCTTACAAAAGTGTTTTTCCGGATCAGTTCCGCCACTTCCTCGCGTGAGACGGCGATGCTGATGATCTTGTAATCGGATAGAATGGGCGGGTCGTATTCCATCGCCCGCTTGAACGAGAGCAGGTGGAAGGTTTCGCCGTAGGTGACGGGATCATCCATACTGAGCACGGTGTCGCTCTGGCCCGCGTAACGCCGCTCGGTGGCGGTCATGAACAGGCGGCGGCGGATCGGCAGGTTCTTGTCGTGCAGCAGGTGGGAGAAAAGCTTTTCGCCATCGCCGACGGTTTTGTGCGCCTCGTCCATGATGCCGAGGTCGAAGCTGAACTTGGCAGTGCGCGCAGCTTTGGCGAGCGTTTCGCCGCTTTGATAGGTGGTGAAGACGACGGTGAGTCCGCGGTGTTTGCGTTTCAGCCAGGCGGCGATTTCCTTGGGATCGGTGAGGCAGGGCACGCCGAGGTCCTGGCGGAGGACGGCGCTGTCATCGCGCTCGACGCGGCCGGCGGACTCGTCGCTGCAGACGCAGATCCACTCGACGTCCTGTTTGTTGGCCGTGGTTTCGCGTAGCCAGACTTTGAGCGTCTGCCGAATGAGCGCGAGGCTGGGCACGGCGATGACGATGCTGCGGGAGCCGAGTTTTTCCGCGATCCAATACGAGGTGAGGCTTTTGCCGCTGCCACAGGGCATGATGAGTTTGCCGCGCGTGGATTTATCGATGACGAAATGCTCGTGGGCATCCTTCACCGCAGGCTTCTGGTGGGGGCGCGGACGCAGTGGTTTGAGCGAGGTCGGCTTGCGGGAGAGGTGGGCGCGGAGGCGTTTGAGAAAATCCGCATCCAGCGCCTGCCAGACATCAAGCGCGCAGAAACCGATCCTGTCCTGCTCCTTGAGCACACGGGTGATGCGCTCGGTGGTGGAGCAAATCAGACCGAAGGAGAATCCCCGGCAAACCCCGAAGGCGAGTCCGGTGAAGGTGGATAGATCGCCGCGCCAGGTCAGGGAATGGTCCGTGCTCTGGCGATACTTGCACTGGATGGCCCAGAAGTCACCGTCGTGAGTCTCAGCGACGATGTCGATGCCTTGGTCGGTAGCAGGGAGCTTGAGTTTACGGGCGGTGGCTTGCGGGACCTCGCCGCCCAGCCAAACGTGCTTGAGCTTGCTGGCGTATTCCGGATCCAGTTGGAGGTAGGCTTTGACGAGTTCCTCGAAGAGATCACCTTTCTGTTTCTCGGTGAGGTGCCGCCACTTGGCTTGGATGTCCTGCCACGACGCGCAGCCACGGATCGCGCCGGAAAGAGTAGTATTACGCTCCATGTCCCTGGGTGTCGGTTGAGGCAAGGTCCTGGCGACTCTTCACGCGTTTCATGGTTTCGGGATTTCCGGAGAGAAAGCGACGAACCATTTCCCGTCGCGCAAGACGCGGGCGGTGAAGGTGGCAGCGGTTTTCATGCGTGCAATGTGTGTCTAGCGGCAGCTTGCTGCAAGTGTGGAATCGGCATTGGCTTGGATCACGGAAAGCGCCCATGGTCCGGCATCGTATTGATCACCGCTGAACCCATCAGGGAGAATTTCCAGATCAGGCATTGCATGGATTTGAGAAGCGGCAGTAAGGTTTGTGTCTCGATTGAGTGAAAATCCAACTGAAACAGTTTATGCCAGCGAGAGAGAGCGATACAACAAAAGAGAGCTCCCGTGTTGAATTCTCCGCAATGGAATTCCTCCTCTCGGGATGGGGAGTCTTTCTTGCAGTGATGGGCGTGGTGTCGGTGATTCTTGATGTGGTTGCAATCTTCTTTCACGCAGAATCAGGGACCAATATGGTGATATTCGGAGGGGGAAGTTTCACCCTCGGCTGGTTGGTGGTCGTTTTGCTTTTTGTGATTCCGCCATTGCTGGTGCGTAAGATGCGCGTGGTTCCAATTAGCAAATGGTTGGCGGCGCTATGGGTTATTGTTGCAATCTTTGGATGGATTTTCATCAAGGTGGTGGAGAGTTCTTTCGAATCAGGTTCCGCCTCAATCCGACCAAGTTTTTCATTTTACGGGGGAGTCGTGCTGTGCTGGCGATTGCTGACAAGAGTTCAGAAATGGGAGATATCAAACGCCGATGAGCATTTGGTGAACCAGGTGCAGCCACAAGATGAAAACACACTCGAACAAGACAAGAGTGTTACTCCAGAGGACGATGGCGGAAGCAGTCCGCCCATTTTTAAATCCATTGCTGCTTCTGACAATAACCGAGCATGCGAGACACAGGTGCGCGGCGACGATCTGGTGGAGGCCAAGCCTAAGAGAGACACGAACGCGATTTGTTGGTGGCTGGGCGCAGCAGCGATGTGGTGCTTGATTGCTGGATTCTCAGATTTCGATGAGAAATGGATTTCCCAGATTTCCCAATGGGCGCTTTGCGCCGTGTGTGGTGGATCTGGCTACTATCTCTGGACGAATGGATTTCGATACTGGCTGATACCATTGGCGCTGATCGGAATTTGCTTCAATCCATTGGCTCCGATTGATTTCAACGGCGATGAGAAGCAAATGGTCTATTGGATTTCGGCAGGTGCTCTGAGCGTTTACGGCTCGCGCATTTCATCACGAACGGACTCGTTGCAACGTTGGTGGAGGTGCTGGAAGAAACGGGTTCTGACAGCCGCTGTGGTTGTTTTGATTTTCGGTTTGATCGCCGGAATTGTGGGTTCCGCGGTCTACCTCGTCGCTCGCCACAGAGCGCAAGTGATTGAGCAAGGGGAGCGTGATAAGAGAGTGAGTTGGAATCGATTCGTTGCCTTTTTGACTCCTCTCGTGGATGAATATCTCGCAGCGGATGTAATGCTTGGGACGCGAGCGGGCGACAGGGCCAATCCGTTGTTGGATGTTTGGGGTCAGCCGGACTACCGCGACGACCACGAAAAGGCCATGGACACCTGGCGGCAAAATTTTTCCGGGATGCTTGAAAAAGACATCCTTGATCCGAACAGCTACGCGAGCGAACGGATTCCGCATGGCTACACGCCGGACGAATGGCGCAAGACGCGGATCGTGGATGACTGGATGCGGCTGCATACCGATGGCCAAGATCCACCGATGGGACTGCTGCGCGAATCCGAGCGCGGCCGCCTGGCGAAAAAGGTGTTCGCCGGTGTCGGTGCTGAGAATGACGACGCGCTCTTTGGCGAAATTACGCGCGCGGCTTTAGCGAGGAAGAGGTTGAGAGATTGCTTCCTTGGAGGCGGCACCGTGGAAGGTGCACAACGATCACTTGGTCTGGCACTGATGTTGGCTGCGAGGGACAGGAGAAATAGCGAAGCAACGCTTCGCGAATGGATTAAGGTGTCCGGTGTCCAGACCAGTGATAGGAAATTTAACCAACAGCTTCAGGACGGGAGTGTGTTCATATATGGCGTAGCTCTCAAGCAAAGGATAGAATTGACGGCCGTATTGCAGAAAATCTCATGGTGACATCGGCAAAGTGACGGGATCAGGCGACCTTGAGGAGTTTATTGCCCGTGGGGGCTTGCGAGCGGCGAGGTCCGGGCCGGTGCGGAAGAACGCGCGGCCTTCGTCCTGGGTGTGCGTGCGTTCCGCCAAGGCGGTAAGGACGCTCAGGGTTCTGCTGATGAACCGGATTCGCGGGGCGGCTTCGATCTCTTGCGCGTGCCTTTCACGGAGAATTTGTATCCTTGGAAGTCCGCTCCGTCGTCCGCGTAAAATCCTCGTTCTATCAGGCTTTTCGGCAGGGCCGGCAATTTCCTCCGCCTCACCTTTGATGATGGGCTAGGCGAAGTCGAATATGAGTTGTCTTTTTTCTTCATATTTCGCGTTGGGGTTCTATTTCCCCAGCGAACGCTCGAAGCGGTCGAGTGCCTGCTCTATTTCAGGATCCTGCTCCATCGACGATGGGCTGGGGAAGGGTTCTGCGCCGTTTTCTCCCGCATGTCCGAATGCTGCCAGCATTTCCTTGATTTTCGGATCTCCCGCCTTCATCGCCCGGTCGAATGCCCGCCCGCTTCGCAGGCATTCCTGCAAGATTTCTTGCCCTTGACCAGTTGGTGGCGAGAGCGGCAGTGAGGGTTCGTTAGTCATGGGCTATTCGAGGGATTGGGCATGGTGTGGAGTGTGTCTCGACACTTTCATTTGGAAACCACTGCTGCCAGGAATCCTGAAACGCGAAAGGAACTCCCTCCTGTTGGCAGACTCGAATGGTGTGCCCCGTCCCGCCGGCGAAGGAATCGTTCAAATCTACGTAGAAGAGGGCACAAACCGGCTTGGGAAACATCTCCGAGTGTCCGGTGACTTTCATGGTGTCCCGGATGAGATAGGCGGCTTTGGCGGCAAGCGCTCCCTTTTTGTCCCGTTTCTCGATGAGGCCTTTGTTCTTTGGGCTGGCCATGGCGGTCTTGTAAGCGACCTCATCGTCCTGAGCGTTGCTAAGGGACTCGGGAGAATCATAAACCGCAGTGGGGTAGCGTGCGCTTTTCCTGTGGGCTGCATAGGGTGCGATGACTTGGAGACGCCAGGGAGCCACTTGGGCGACTCCCTCGCTGAATGCCTGATCGGTGCCCTCGGCATTGCCTGATCGAAAGCGCAAATTCGGAAACCGCTCCATGAGCATTCTGGCCGTGTTCGAGGCACGCGTGGCATCGTGATACGGGATGGACCTGCGCCCTTCCAGCAGAAC
>CAYRLT010000183.1:0-11540 GCA_964425095.1 uncultured Luteolibacter sp. | reverse complement strand
GCGCCGCCCTGGGTTACCGCGCGAAAGTAACGCCAAGTAAGCTGCCCGTTTATTTCGTCACGTCCCCCCCGGACCTCCCATTGTCCCCCCTTTCACCTGCGGCCCCGGCGGTGCCGCCCTACCTTACCGCGCGAAAGAAACGCCAATGAATCTGCCCGGTTCAGTCGTCTCGTCCCCCCCGGACCTCCCATTGTCCCCCCTTTCACCTGCGGCCCCGGCGGTGCCGCCCTACCTTACCGACGGTGTTGTTCTACTTCGTTCACAATGAAACCAACTCGTAAGCACCTTCCCCATGACCTGCCTAACTGGATCGATCCTACACAGGAAGCGTTTTTCATCACGATCAATTGCGAACCCCGCGGGAAGAACCATCTCGCCAAACCCGAAGTTTGGGAAATGATTCTTGATACAAT
The DNA here is from genome assembly GCA_964425095.1 of uncultured Luteolibacter sp. Taxonomy (GTDB): domain Bacteria; phylum Verrucomicrobiota; class Verrucomicrobiia; order Verrucomicrobiales; family Akkermansiaceae; genus Luteolibacter. Next base: position 11,127 of record CAYRLT010000183.1, on the reverse strand, counting down.
TGTCTTCCGCGAGGAGCGCGGTGACTGGTGCTGGAAACTGGTGCTCGCCATGCCGGACCATCTTCACGGAATCGTCACCTTCCCCCAGCGGTTTCAGCTGCGGAAATCTGTCGCCGACTGGAAACGCTGGCTCGCCACCCGGCACAGCGTCACCTGGCAGGATGGATTTTTTGATCATCGTCTGAGGTCGTTAGAGAGTGCGGCAGAGAAGGCTGATTATATCCGGTTAAACCCCGCACGGGCGGGATTGGTGGATGATCCAGCCCTATGGCCCTACCGCAGAGATTGGTTACAAAGGTAAGGTTCCACCACCAGAAAAACCGAAGGTAGGGTTCCACCGCCGTGGGAACCGCAGGTAGGGTTCCACCGCCGGGGGAACCGCGCGAAAGAAACGCCAATGAATCTGCCCGGTTCAGTCGTCCCGCCCCCCCGGACCTCCCATTGTCCCCCCTTTCTCCTGCGGCCCCGGCGGTGCCGCCCTACCTTACTGGCGGTGCCGCCCTACCTTACCGGCGGTGCCGCCCTCCCTTTTCCCCTCATCAATTTCTGTAATGTTCACCACACGTTCAAAATCTCTACTGCTGATTTTGGCCGTGGTCCTCGCATGGTTTTCTCCGTGGTGGCTTGGCGGAAACGTTCTCGCTCCCCTGGATCTACAGAACCGGATGATGAGCCCATGGAGGGATGGTAACACCACGGAGTTCGCGAAGAACCACATCGTCTCGGATGCGGTGGATCAATACTTGGTCTATCGTATGGTAGCTGCTGAAAGTTATGCCAAGGAAGGATGGCTTGGCTGGAGCAGCCTTACGTATGGAGGAACCGCCCAGTATGCCAACACGATGGCGCTCTACTGCGACTGGACGATGCAGCTGCATCGCTGGTTCGATTTCTGGACAGCCTGGCATCTCGGGCTGATGGGGCAGGTCATGCTGGCGGCGGCGGGCATGTTCCTATGGCTCCGCGGCAGGAACATCAGAAATCTCTGGGCGTGTTGCGGGGCGCTGGCCTATGCCGCAAACTCACAGTTCGTGACTTGGATCTATCACCGCTGGGCGCTGGGCGCGTTCTGCTGGGTGCCGTGGATCCTGTGGGCGATCGACGGCCATCGCCGCGGGAACCGGAACTATTGGGCGGCGGTGCCCGTGTTCATCGCCATGGCCTTTCTCGGGGGCACGCTGCAGCACGCCGCGTTGGCGGCGCTGGCCGTGGCTGCCATGTGGTTGGAGGAGGCGCTCCAACATCGTTCAAGATCCACCATTCAAAATCCACCATCCAAAATCGCCACGCAGTGGCAGCTCCTCGGCCGCTACGCCGTGTGGGGGCTGCTCGGAACGGGCCTAGCGGGGATGATGCTCGTGCCGTGCATCGACGCGTTCGTCACCAGCAACCGCTTGGGACTGCACACCGGGATGACGGCCAACGCGACAAACAGCGTCTATTCTCAAGGGCCGCTACAAGCGTTCTTCAATCTCGCCGCCTATCCGTTCCAGTTTTTTCCCTCGGTTCTCGGCCGGTGCGCTTCGGTAGACGTGCTCAAACTGTTCAAAAGCGAGCTGTTCTATGTCTTCTATTTCGGGTCGTTGCCGGTGCTGGTCGCGTTCCTGGCTCTTTGGAGAAAAGACTCGCCGCCGCTTGCCCGGATTCTCATCGGCGGCGGGCTATTGCTGCCGCTGACCCCCTTGGTGAGGCTGCTCTATCAGCGCTTGTTCCTACTCTTCATCCTCGGCGGCATTCTTGCATTCGTCCACTTCATGGAGAATGCCTCCCGCCGGACGAGACTGAAAATTTTCCGGATCACTGGATCGCTGGCCGCCGCCGGAGCCGCCGCGTGGATCGCCCTGAGCCTGCTGCTACATCTCAGGCCAAGACTATTAGATCCGCTCCGGGAAAAAATCATCACCGAGGGCAGCGGCAGTTCCTTCGGCCACTTTGGCGAGTGGATTACCCAAAGAGCGGATCAGTTTCTAGCAGACCTTTTCATCTGGAGTCCGCAACAGCTTTTCCCGCTGCTGCTGTTCGCCGCTGCCCTGGCAGGCTTGCGGTGGACCGCTTCGGAAAACGCCGGGTGGAGGAACAAGGGGGCCTGGCTCGTGGTTCTGGTGGTCATCGGCGAGGTGACCCTGTTCGGATCGCGCTGGGTCGTCTGGAGCGACCCTGGCAGATACGCGCTTTTCCCCGCGACCCCCGAGTCCGAGGCACTGCAGGCGCACGTCGGTCGCGACGGCAGGGTGACCACCCTGATTCATCCGACCGCCCACATGGCCCGCACCCCGTTCATACCTAACACGCTTTCAGCCTACGGAATCGCCGCGGACAACGGCTACGACAGCATCATTCCCCAGGGCATGCTGCTGCCGGGTGAGTCCGCCGGCGACGCGGAGAAGCTCGGCCGCCTGGGCGTGAGCCACCTCATCACTTGGCCCGGCAATTCCGGGGTGAGCAGGGATTGGAAGCCGGTGTGGGAAAGTTCCTCGATGGTGCTTTATGAAAACACCCGCAAGATAACGAGATACGCGGGCTTCCGAACAGATGAGGACAAGATCGCCTTCTTCGCGGGCGAGCGGCCGGACGTGCTCACGGTTCGTGAAACATCCGGCAGGGAAAACAGCCGGTTGCTGGAAGTTCCGGCCGGCACCCGCTGGATTCGCCTCGCGGAAAACCAGGCAAGCGGCTGGGAATACAAGATCGTTCCCTCCACCACTTGGCAGGCCGTCCAGCGCGCTCCCGATGCGAGCATGTTGATAGAGAACACCACATTTGATCAGGCGACATCCATTGAAATGCGCTACCATCCTCCACTGCGGATTTTAGGATTCGCTATTTCCGCAGGTACGTTGCTACTATCAGTCATGGTGCACTTGGCAATGCGCCGAACGCAGAGCCCCCTCCCCCAAAAAATAATTCAGGAATGAAACGCAGACTTCTGGATCGAATTCACGATCGTGCATGGCGCGAGATCGGGGAACGGTTGAAATGCCATGAAGATGTGCCGACGCTGGGAGCTATCGACGGCCCGTCATCCAGCATCTCCGCAAGCATGCCGTGGGCGTCAATCTGTTCGGCATTCGCTGATGGTCGCCGGGAAAATCACAACTTCCGCCGGAACGTTGCCGTCCGTGACGTCGTGGAAACGGTCGGCCCCGTGGAGGGAAGATTCTACGCCCGGAGAATCCACGAATGGGGAAGCGAATGGCTCGACGACCCGGCAGTCACGAGGATCGACACCTGGGGTGACCCAATCCGCTGGCCCGGACAGCTTCTGGGCACGCCCGCTGCGTTCAGTCCCACCACACTCCGATATCTGGCGACCGCACTCTGGCTAAAGAACAGTGGATATCTGACGAGCCGCATGAATATTATCGAAATAGGGGTTGGCTTTGGCGGACTTGCGGCGATGAACGGGTTGGTGTCCGGGACGATCACAACCTTGGTGGATCTGCCACAAGTTGAGCATGCTGCCATGCGCATGCTTGAAGAAAACGGCCTTTCACAACATGCCCGACTACCGGAGAAACATGAGAGTGGGTCGCATTACATGGTGATTTCCAACTACGCATTCACCGAGCTTTCGGTGGAAATTCAAAATGAGTATTTTGAGAAATACATTAAACATGCCGCGCATTGTGTCATAATCAGCAACTCCTCCGTCTTCGCGGGCACGATCGGTGGCCGCACGGATGATGATCTCCTTACATGGTTCCGATCCGAGGGAATACCTGCAAAATTGGAAACGACCAATAGTCTGCTAGGTCCCGGTGACCATCTCAATGGCGTAAGCATGATTCACTATTAAATTCGCATCTTCAATCTAGTTAGGATCATGTCAATCATTCTCAAGCATCCCCCCTCTTCCTTCCACCCTCGCGCGGAGTCCATGTTACCTGCCATCGGCGGATTTCCCCCTTCCGATAGACCTTTATTTTTAGCGGGGTATAGCGAGTTATGCCGGATCGATCTGAGCGGTAAGCGTGCGCTGGAAATCTGTGGTGGCTTTGGAAAACTGGCGGCGGGGCTGGCGGAACAGTTTCCAAAAGCACAGGTGATCGGCCTGGACCTCTACGCGGCATCAGGACCGGAGATCGAAGAGCGGATGAATCGTCTTCCCGGGCTATCCTATGTCGCTGGGGATGCGTTCGATCTATCAGGATACGAGGAATCGTCGTTCGATCTGGTCTGGGGCCAAGCCGCGCTCCACCACCTGGCCCATGACATCGACGGCTTGTGCCAACAAGTGTCTCGAGTGCTCAAGCCTGGAGGGCGTTTTGTTTTCATTTTCGAACCAATGGGGCACAACTTGCTAGTCGCAGCAATCCGCGCGGTGCGGATGGCACAGGGGGAATTGGGCGACGAGAGCAATTTATATCTTTCGCAGTTCGAGCGCATGAGTAAGCACTTCTCGATCTGCGAGGTGCAGATGTTCAATTTCCTCGGTTATCCAATGAAAGCCGTTTCAGATCGCTTTGGATATCTATCAAGCGCGGTGCAGCGATTGGATTCGTGGTTATTCCGGAATTTTCCAAAGCTTTTGCGTTACGGGGCAAACTGCAATATAATCTTTACGAAGTAGAAAAGTCAAAGGTTGGAAAGCCTAAAGTCTGAAGGTCAAGAGAGGAATAGTCTGTGTCCTCTTATCGACCTTCGACCTTCGACCTTCGACCTTCTTTCCATGCGTTGGTTCACTTGCACTCCCGTCGCTTTTGGTGGCGGACCGGATTTTTTCGCGCGGGACAGCGGTTTGTTATGTCGCGGATTTCAAGCAATCGGGATTGAAAGCCGGGCGGTGATGCCGGGTGAGCGGCAGCCGGAAGATCAGACAGATCTGATTCGCACCGATTTCAGCAACTTGGAGTCTTCAGAATGGTGGCGCTCGTTGAACCTTGATGGCGTTGTGCTCTATGCTTGGGGCCGGCCGAAATACCGCAAGGTGGCGGCTGCGATTCATCAGGCGGGAATTTATCTAGTGCTCAATCAGGACAACGGCGGACTGGTGAGCCCGCTCTCAGGTTTTAACGGCTGGCTCAGCGAGCAATGGATTCTTGCCGGCCAAGGCCGTGGACCTAACGCATGGCTGCGTTTCCTCAAACTCACACTGAAAGGTCTTAGTGCAGGACTCATACTAACTGATCCACTGCGGGCTCACCATTTAAAGCAGGGCGACGTCATTGCCTGTGTTTCCCCTAAAGCGGCGGAGCATTATCGAAAGCTGTGCCGAATCTACGGTGGAGCTGATTTGGCAAACCGGGTGAGAGTCATTCCCCATGCGGTCGAATCACGATTCCATTTCTCCGACGCACCAAAACTCAGACAGGTTGCCTGTGTCGGCCGATGGCAGGATGTCGTTCAAAAACGCCCGTGGTTGTTGATGGAGGTCATCGAGATGTTGATCGGTTCCGATGAGGCGGTCTCGGTCGTCATCGCCGGCACAGCGACGAGAGAATTGACCGCATGGCACCACGCCATGGACGAGACAATGCGCAGTCGGGTCCAACTCAGAGGCCGCCTCGGACGCGACGAACTCGCGGTAATATTGGCTGAATCCCAAGTGTTTTACAGCCCATCTGCTTTCGAGAGTTTTGGAATCGCGGCTGCAGAAGCGCTTTGCTCGGGATGCTCGGTTGTGGCGGGGCGCTCGGTATCGATGGCCAGCTTCGAATGGTTTGTTGAGAAAAATTCGGGAAGCTTGAGTTTGGCCGACACTGCGGATGGTCACCTACGGGCATTGAGATCGGAACTTAATGCATGGGACACCGGGTTAAGAAATCCTCACGAGATCTCCACAATCTGGAGTGCCCGCCTTCATGCCGACAGCCTGGCAGCGGAGGTAGCGAAGATGGCGCGAAATCGCCGCGGCAAACACGTCGCGCCGTGACTATTCAAGATTTCAACAAACAAACGGCAAGCCATAAGGAGGCACCACCTTACTGTGATGCATGCGGATGCGAGGTCTTTGAAAAGCGCAAAGCTCTCCCTCAAAGGCATTTCATCCGCATCCACATCCCATCCCCTTCTTCCTCTTCCGCCCTACAGACCGCGCAGCGTAAGCTCTTCCATTTCTCATCTCTCCACGTCTTCCGCTTCAAATATTAAGATTTTTTAACAGAAGCACGCAAAGCATGACCATCGGAGAGCTTTTCAAGCTCACCATGGACCTGCCATTCCGCTCATTTATTAGCTCAAGAAAACGAAAATTAAAGGAGCGGAAGCCAAGCGCGAAGCCCCTCATTTCCTCTCTTCTCCGCGTCCTCCTGTTCAAAAAATCTGAATTAACCGAGCATAAGGAGGCACCACCTTATTGTGGTGCATGCGGATGTGAGGCCTTTGATAAGCGCGAAGCTCTCCCTCAAAGGCATTTCATCCACATCCACGACAAGAGGTGTCGTGGCTCCACAAAACCACCGAAGGACGTCCCGACCTCACCTTTTTAATTCTTCCGCTTTCAGCATTTGCCTGCGGCTATGCTAATGTCGGCTACGCCATGATTTTCAATATTCACTAAAGCTCATCCCGCGTTCAGCATTTCAGCATTTCAGCATTTACCCACCCATGCCTCCCCAAAAGCCCCACATTCTCCTCATGGGCCAGACCCCGCCGCCATGGCATGGTCAGGCGGTAGCCACGCAGATTCTTTTCGAACACGACTGGCCGGGCTATGAGATCCACCGGCTGCGGATGGAATACAGCGAGGAGATGCTTGAGGTCGGGCGTTTCCAATGGAAAAAAATTCGACATCTTTTCCATTTGATTCACAAGGCGGGGAGTATTCTCAGAAAGAACCCCGACTGCGTCTTATTCTATCCACCGGCGAGCGCCAAATGGGTTCCGTTTCTGCGAGATGTGATTTTCCTAGCCTGCATCCGCCATCTAGCGGGATCCACCATCTTTATTTTCCACGCCAGCGGACTTCCCGCCTTTGTAGAGGGTGGACTCTTACGCCGGATTCTCGGACGCATCGCCTATCACGGAGCGGACGTCGCATTTGAAGTTGCCCAAGAAGCGGTGACGCCGCATGAAGTCTTCGCATGCAAAGCATGGCAATGGTGTCCCTGCGCCATTCAAGTGCCGGACATCATGCGGAAGTCCCTTTCTGAGAGCGGACCAATGACGATTCTCTTCGTCGGCAGTCTGCAAGAAGGCAAAGGCATTCTTGACGTCCTCAAAACCGCAGCGTCGATCAAGAAATCCGGACGTGCCCGGGACTTCAAATTTCAGATCGTCGGAAAATGGTTCTCGCCCGAGTTCGAACGCGAAGCACGGAATCTAGCGGTGGAATTAGAACTAGAGGACCTCGTGGATTTCACCGGTCAGCTCACCGGAGACGACAAATGGCAGGCCTATGTCGATGCCGACATCTTCTTTTTCCCCACCCATTACGCCTCCGAAGCCACACCCATTGTCTTGATGGAGGCCCTGGGAATGGGACTTCCCGTCCTAACCACCCAATGGGCCGGAATTCCAGCCATGCTCGATGGTTGTGAAACCGCCTGGTTATTACCGATCCACTCCCCCGATTCCTACGCAAGCACCTTGCTAGACCTCCAAGACCAAAGGCATGAATTGAACGAGATGCATCAAGCATCCAAAGCATTCTATCAAAAAAAATTCCTCCCAATCCGTTTCATCGAACGAGTAGAAACCGCTTTCCAATCAGCTTCCTCTTCAGCCTCTTCTTCTCCTTCTCATCTCTCCAACCCCACAATAGCACCGCCATACGGCGGACAAGTGGGCGCGCCCGGCGGTCACGCCCTACCCCCATCCACTTCTCCCCTTAGCGCCCTTAGCGACTTGGCGGTGCACCCCTCTTCCTCATCTGAAGAAGATCGCAGATCGCAGATCGTAGATCGTAGATCAGAGAATCCGACGCAAAGCGGCAACCCAGAATCGGACTCTCCCCCTTCCGTGTTTTCCGTGCCATCCGTGGTTAAATTTTCTTCCTCTTCCTCTTCCTCTCCCCCAATCTCCAATCTCCAATCTCCAATCTCTCTTTCCGTTTACCTCGCCGATCAAAACCCCGGCCACGACCGCAGTTTTGGGATATCCCGGATGTCGCAAGTGGTATTGGACGCCTTGCAAGCCAGCGGTCGGGTCGTGATCCAAGCCATTTCCTCCAAGACCTCGCAACAAGCGCCGAGCACCGTTGAAAGGTCGCATATTTTGCCATGGGGGACGCGCAGCAAGTGGGTGCGCCTGCTGACGGATCACTTCCACCCGTTCTTCGCAAGCAACGATTTCATCCCGGATCTTTATTATTTTCCGAAGGGGTATTTGCCCTGGTTGAGCGGGCACTGTCAGCCATCGGTCGTTACAATTCATGACGCGATCATTCAGTATGACAAAGACCACTATCCCAAGTGGAGAGTATCGCGCGACTATGCTTACTGGGAGATGATGTTAAAGCACACCCTCCGAAATGCCGGCACCATTCTAACCGTATCCGAATCGTCCAAGCGCCAGATATCCACCTTCATCGAGCGGCACGCGTTGCCGAAAAAGGAGATCCATGTCACCTATGAGCCGTGTTTTTATGAAACCATTCCTCAGCCGGTCGCACCGACCAAGAAAAACCATGTGATTCATCTAGCGTCCTGTGAGCCCCACAAGCGGAGCGCGCACTTGATCCGATGGTGGCACCAAGCCGAGTCCCAAGGTAGGGATCTGCCGATGCTTCACCTGATCGGCCAAGAGCCCGATGAAGTGAGCTCCCTGCTGGCCAGCACACGCACCATCGTCAAGCGACCGTTCCTAGAGGACACGGCGCTGCAAGCCGCCTATCAAGAAGCCCGCGCCCTGATCCTCCCGTCCGAGATCGAAGGCTTCGGCCTGCCGGCGCTTGAGGCCTATTATTTAGGAACGCCGGTGTGTTATGTCAAAGACACATCGGTGGAGGAAATTCTACGAGTGGCCACGGAAAAAGGAGGTTTCTCACTCGATGATCCGAACTCCCTTTTCACCGCTCTGGAGCAAGTCATCGACATGAGCCCCGAAGAAATCCGTCAATGCGGCTTCAAACTGCGGGAAACCTACGCTGCGGAAAAAGTCGCGAAGAAGATGATCCGGGTTTTTGAGGAGGTCCGGGAGAAGACGCTGCGCGGTCTTAAGGTCGGTAGGGCGTGACCGCCGGGCGCGCCCACTTGTCGCCTGGGCGTGAGATGTGAATGAAAAAGTTATTTGTTATACGGGAAGAGGAAGACGCTGCGCGGCCCTGCCATTTTACCCGGTAGGGCTGGGCGGCCCTGCCCCGCCGACTTATCGCCCGAGCGCGAGATGCCAATGAAACGAGAACGCCCAGTGCGAAGCTCTTTCCTTTCTCACATCTTCCGCGTCTTCTGCTTCAAACATTAAGATTTTTTAAACAAAACCACCGAAGGCTTGTAGGTGGTTTGGACAGGAGCTATTCGCGACGTGCCCGCAGGGCGAAAAAGGCTGAAGGCTTGTAGGCCTTTTGGACAGGAGCTATTCGCGACGTGCTCCGAAGGAGTGAGGACGCTGGCGGAGCGTCCGAATCAAAAGCCGTGGGGCGGCTTTGAGTCAAAAGCACGCAAAGCAAACGAAGGACGTTCCGACCCACCTTTTCAATTCTTCCGCCATAGATCCAAAGGTAAAAAGCAAAAGCTCCGCGCGAAGCCCCTTCGTTTCCTTCGTTACCTTCTGTTTAAAAATCTGAATTAACCGAGCCTAAGGAGGCACCACATTGCCTCCGGCTATCTACACTTCGTTCCGGTTCCTGTGGTGCAATCCGATGGATTTGAGACGAACACTTCATTTCATTCCCTGAGTCAAAACACTAGCAAACTCATCTACTTCCTTCCCCACGCAGCCATTCAAATTCCAGTCCAGGAAATGAACGAAACCCTCCGTCGAAGGAGGTCAGTCGGCAACCTACGGCTTCGGCCCAAGCGGCTAACAAGGCGGCCGTCCAAAGGTTTGGCGATGGAATGCGGTCGGTTACGTTGTTTCGAAAAAGAATTTCGCTGGCACTTGTAGGGTTTGTGATGGTGTATGTCCGCTCATCCGCTTCCATGGCGTCCCATGCGGCGAGGGCTTCGCCGGTGCTTACAGGCGCATTCTCCATTGCCTTGGCATTGGTCAAAAGCCGCAGCAGTCCGAGCCTGACCGGCAGGCACAGCCCCACGCTGCCGACGGCCTGCATTTCCCACCATTGCCAAGCGGTCGAATGGTGCACGTGGCGCTCCACCACAATGGCGAATACCACGTTCACATCGATCAGGGTTTTCATCGGCACTTTTCCAAATCTCCGGCCTCCAGCAAGATGGCCAACTCCTCGTTGCTTCTTGCCGGTATCGGCTTGGCTGACATCCCTTGAATCGGCGGGTGAATCATTCGTCGTGCCTCGATCGGCACCTCGACCACGGCCCGCTCAACTGCCGCCGTAAAAAAGTCTTTCAGCGTCAGTCCTTTTTGCACCGCCAGTGTCTTAACCTGTCGAAACAAGCCATCCGGCAACTCAATCGTAGTTCGCATACATGAATATGCGCACATTGGCACGGTGTGTCAAGCCGATATGAGAAGAAGTCAGGGGTTGTGAATTGTGGATCGGGGATGGCGCGGTCTAAAGGTCGAAGGTCACCCTCTTCCTCTTCCTCTTCCTCTTCCTCTTCCTCTCCGACTTTAAGACCTTTGACTTTAAGACCTTTGACTTTAAGACCTTTGACTTTCAGACCTTTGAGTTCAGACCTTTGACTTTCAGACCTTTGACCGCGCAGCGTCTTTTTCTTTCGCTGCGGTAAACCTCATCTCATTCACACGGCGACCAATGATCGCCGCTACAAGCGTCCCTCTTGTGTCTTGTGCCTCTCTCTTCCTCTCCTCTTCCCTGAACACTGAACACTAGCAAACTCATCTTCCCTCTCTCCCTCTTCCCCAATAACGTATAACCAGTAACATTTAACGTCTCTCACAGCCCGTCCTTGTCATTTCTTAAAAATCGCACTAGAGTCCGTCCATGAATGCAATCCGCGCGACACTTCAACCATCCTTGGATGGCAGTATCCATTTGCCATTGCGGGCTGAATTATCGTTGTTGGACGACTTTCACCCGATCGCCATCTATTTATTTGGATCTCTAAGCCGCGGAACCGGCCATCGGGACAGCGACATTGACTTAGC
>CAYRLT010000182.1:0-4484 GCA_964425095.1 uncultured Luteolibacter sp. | reverse complement strand
GTAAGTAGAGCTTCAACCTGCCTTCCGATTCGTATGCCATGGTCGTACGGAGTTGTAGGATAAACGCCGCTGGGTGAGATTTCTTCCTATTATTATAGGAATATGCCATTTTTGTATGTCGTTTGTAAATACCCAAATACCCCACCTGGGTGAAGAAACGGATAACATGAGTCATTAAGCATACCGCATGCCTTCTGTGATGTTTCACGTAACCTACTTATGATCAATGGATTGAAATTGGATTATCCGCGCCAAAACTGGTCGATTTGCCAATCCGCCCCGCTGGTTTGGGACAAATTGGCACACATGCTACACGCCACTCCCTAATGATGCCATTCCGGATCTCTTGAATTTCTCTAAACCCGCATTCGACAAAAACCGCTGGGTATCTCAAATTTTCAGGCGTGTTTGATGCGCTTTATCCAATTTTCCGCTCCGGTTTATTCCGTCTTGATCCGGAAACCGCCCACCATCTCAGCATGGAAGCCCTGAAAGCCGCAGAAAAATGCGGAGTTCTCGGGATGATTTACCCGACTGAGGAGTTGGTTGCTCCGGTCGAGGTGATGGGTTTGAAATTTCCTAACCGAATTGGGCTGGCGGCGGGCTTGGACAAAGACGGCGATGTGATTGACGCACTGGGTCGGCTTGGATTCGGCTGCGTGGAAATCGGCACCATCACCCCGCGCCCGCAAGCTGGGAACCCGAAGCCGCGGCTGTTTCGACTGATCCCGCACGAGGCGATTATCAACCGGATGGGCTTCAACAATCCGGGTATCGACATCGGCGTGGAGAACGTCCGAAAATCGAAGACATTTCAGGGCGTCATTGGCTTCAACATCGGTAAGAACAAGGATACGCCGAATGAAAATGCGGCGGACGATTACCTCACCTGTCTGCGCAAGGCGTATCCGGTGGCCGGTTACATCGCGGTGAATTTGTCATCGCCGAACACTCCGGGGTTGCGCGATTTGCAAGGTGCGGAGGCCAGCGCCCGATTGCTGGAAGTCTTGAAAAACGAGCAGCAAAAACTCGCTGCGGAGCATGGCAAACACGTCCCCTTGCTTTTCAAAGTGGCGCCCGATCTCGAAGAGCCCCAGATTCGCGATCTTTCGCAGGTTTTTCTCAATGGCGGCTTGGATGGATTGATCGCCACCAACACCACGCTCGACCGCCATGCGGTGGCGGACCACCCGCGCGCGGGTGAAGCGGGCGGTCTTTCCGGGCGGCCGGTGTTTGAGAAAAGCAACGAGGTTTTACGGGCGTTTTCCAGTCATCTCGGTGGGAAAATTCCGATCATCGGGGTGGGCGGAATCTCCTCGCTGGACGATGCGCGCGAGAAAATCCGGGCTGGGGCGGCGCTGGTGCAAATTTACACTTCGTTCATCTATCAGGGACCGAAGTTGGTGCGGGAAATCGCCCGTAATCTCTGAGCTGGAAGTCACGCCGTGCCATTTTTTCTCGTTCACGGAGGGGCGGAACATGTCCGCCCTGACCATGATAAGACAACGGAAAGTGCTTCGCTCACCTCATTGGCTTTTCATGGACATCGGCGAACGCGTTTCGCCGCTCCGTGACTTTTTTGTCCTGCGCCCGGGGAAATCCTCGACGGGAGTGTAGTCCCGCGCTCAACTCTCATCTTAATCCATGAGTATTACCGCCACCGCCATCCGTTTGGAATCAGCCGTTTGTTCCGTTGTCCGCGGTCAGCCCGAGGTGGTACGGCGGGTGCTGGCATGCATGATTTCCGGAGGCCATGTATTGTTAGAAGATTTTCCAGGCACCGGGAAAACCACGCTCGCCAAAGCGCTTGCCAAAGCCATCGGCGGTGCGGTTTTCAAGCGTGTGCAGTTCACTCCGGATCTGCTGCCCTCGGACATTCTGGGGATTTCCGTGTTTGATCCGCGCAGCCAGGAGTTCCGCTTTCATCCAGGGCCGGTGTTCACTGATATCCTGCTGGCGGATGAAATCAATCGTGCCTCGCCTAGGACGCAGAGCGCGCTGCTAGAAGCGATGGGCGAACGCCAAGCGACCATCGACGGCGTGCAACACAAGTTCGACGGCATCTTTTTTGTCATCGCCACCCAGAACCCGGTTGAATTCCGCGGCACCTATCCGCTGCCGGAAGCCCAGATGGACCGATTCACGCTCCAATGCGCGCTCGGCTATGTGAGCGCCGCGGAAGAAGCTGCGATTCTCTCGGATCAGGCGGAAGTGCATCCGGTCGATGCGCTGGAATCGGTCGCCACGCGCGATGAAATTCTCGAATTAATGGCGGCCGCGCGCCGCGTCCGATTCAGCGAGGAGCTTCGGCATTACGTCGTCCGCTTGGTTGGTGCGACCCGTGCCCACCCGAAAATCCAGCTGGCCGCCAGCCCGCGAGCGTCGCTGGCGTTGATGAAAATTTCACAAGCCTTGGCGGTTTTCCAAGGCCACGACTTCGTTTCGCCCGAGCTGATTCAATCGGTCGCAGTGGATGTCATCGCCCATCGTTTGGTGCTTTCGCCCGAGGCGAAATATTCCGGCTCCAGTGCGCGACAAATCGTTACTGATCTGATTGAAAGCACGCCGGTCCCCGCTTAAAATCACCGGCCATGCTCGCGGATCCGCCATTGACGACATCGATCGAGATTCCAGCACAACGGGCTCGATTCAATCGGTGGCTGCACCGCTCTTACTATCAGACCACCGGCCTCCATCACTTCATCTCGCGCCGTCTGCGGCCAGCGGGGATTGCCCTCTCGCTGGTGTTTGTGCTCGCCACTTGCCTCGGTCTCGGCCACCAACGCAACTCTGTCTATCAACTTTTTTCACTCAGCTTTGCGATGATGCTGATAGGCTTGCCAGCGGCGATGATCCGCCGGGCGAAATTGGAGGCCTGCCGGGAGGTGCCGCGCTACGGGACCGTCGGCGAGCCGTTCCGCTACGGGGTGCAAATCCAGAACACCGGGAAACGAATGCTACGCCGCGCTTGGCTCAGCGAATCGCCGCCTGATCCACGGCCGGCCTTGGTGGATTTTTGCGTGCTCAAGGAACCTGGAGAAGAGGAACGAAACCATTTCGACCGCAACTTCGTTTACTTTCGCTGGCAGTGGTTGCTGCTGCGAAACCGGCTTTTCACCGAGATTCCCTCGAAATATGAGATCTGCCTGAAGCCCGGCCAACAAACCCGCGTTTTCTTGGAAATCATGCCGCTGCGCCGCGGAATAATCCGCATACATGATTTGCGCGTGATGTTGCCGGACCCCTTCGGCTTGTTTCAAAAGTGCCCGAAAGTCAAAGCCCCGGCGTCCACCCTGATCGTCTTGCCGCGCCGTTTTCCGCTCCCACCCATCGAACTCCCCGGCGGTGCCGCCTTTAAAATCACCGGGGAAACCAACACCAATACCATTGGTAACTCCGGCGAATTCGTCGGCTTGCGCGATTACCGCCCGGGCGATCCACTGCGTCAAATCCATTGGAAAAGCTGGGCGCGCACCGGCCGTCCGATCGTCAAGGAACTCGAAGACACCCACTATCCGCGCTTCGGCCTGATTCTGGACACGCTCTCCACCGAGCGCAGCGATGTGACCTTCGAGGAGGCCGTTTCGGTGGCCGCCTCCTTCGCCGCTTCCCTCGATACCAACGAATCGCTGCTCGATCTGATGTTTGTCAAAAACGAAGCCCACATCGTCACGGTCGGGCGCGGCGTGGAGCGCGCCGAAAAATTGTTAGAAGTTCTTGCCGGCGTCAGTCCCGAGAGAATTGCGGATTTCAAACCGCTTGCCCGCCTTGTCCTCCGCCACCGTGATGATCTCACCTCGTGTCTCGTGATTTTCAATGGCTGGGATGAGGGGCGCGCCGAGTTTCTCCGCGATCTCACACAAGGTGGAGTTCTTTGCGTTCCGATCATCATCGGCAAAGGACCCAAGCCTGCCGGGGTTCCCGGTCATTGGTTGGAATCCGGGCAGATTGCCCGCGACCTCAAACGCCTGCCCAGCCGCCTTTCGGCGGATTTCTAATTGCAAAACCCCGAAAATTCAAAATTCGCCATCGACCAGATTCATCCACCTCCGCGTTTATTGTTAGGAACATCGCTCCTGTTCTGGGGGGCGATGACGGATCGGCCCTTCATTGGTCTGCTTATTGCGTTGGTGGTGGAGGCCAGGCATTGGACGCGCATTCGTTGGGAATTCGACGATGCTGCCTATCTCCGCGCCTGGCAGTTCAGCACGATCTCCACCGCCTTGGTAGCCGTGCTGATCTGGTTGGATGGCGACCATCGCATGGCACTGCTCAACTTGCTCTCATGGCTGTCACCGCTGCTTTTTCCGCTGCAGTTTGTCCAATCCTACGGCATGCGGGACTCGATGCCGTTGGAAACTTTTTCGGCGCTCCTGAACTTTTAGTGGGTAAGTGCACGTCGGTTTTCAATGGTTAAACCACCAGCGATCCAATACGCCATCGCTTGGAAATTTCTAAAGGTGCGATAACCTCTAGCCCTGCGC
>CAYRLT010000181.1:0-3454 GCA_964425095.1 uncultured Luteolibacter sp. | reverse complement strand
CGATCTTTGTTGCTTACAAACCCGACCACCGCCCTGAGCTTCATGAGATTATTATCTTTGGCACGATTGGAAACATCTTCGGCCTTATCACTGCAGCGGCCTCGTTCCCTCTTATTCTGGAATATGTCGAGAGAAACCGTCTCGGCACAGCCGGCGCGGGCATGGGCCTCTTCAGTGCCACCATCAAAAATGGATTCACGATGTTCACCGGATTTTTTATTCTGTGGTGGTCGGTCCTGTTTTTGCCGCAGGCTGGCGATCAGGTGCAGGTCGTTTTCCAACACGAACTCTCCGCTCCCGAAATCCTGCAAGAACTGAACGCAGCCGGTTACCCAACGAAGGATCTCGAAATTAAACCCGTATTCCGACCGGGCACCGAAGGCGAGGTATCCCGTCAATGGAACCTTCGCCGCCCGATTGATTCTGCTGGCGATACCCACACGGAGATCAAGGATATCAACACCAAACTCTCGCAAACGCAGCTCAAGCTGGACCGACCCAATGTGACGGAAGACGCCAAGGCTTCGCTGAAAGCAGAGATTGCTGCGCTCCGCGAAAAGGAGGCTGCGCTCAAAGCCAGCCTCGCCGACTCCGCGAAAGCGTTCGAGGCAGAACTCGTGCGGGTTCTTGCCGGCAGGCTGGCGGTGGATGGAAACCAAATTGTCGCGGCGAGCACCGCTAAAGGTGGCACGGAATTGAACCTCACGCTGGAGTTTGTCCAACCGGTCACGGCCGACATCACCCCGCGCACCTTTCTGGAGATTCTCGGCCTCGGTCATCCGGCCACCGAGCGGAAGACAGTCGCCAGCGAGTTGGCTCGCACGATGGAGACGGTCGATCTCAATCGTGTGGCCGACCCGGGCTCCTCGCTCACCAAGCCCGAGCTTTTTGTGACTCCGGGCACCGGTGCGACCAATACAATAACGCTTCGTCTCTTGAGGGACCCTGACTTTGTGATTTTGGAAAATACCATCCTGGGCGCAGGCGTCGAGGGCACTGCGGCCTACAATCTTGCCTCCGACATCATCCTCCCTCTGCGTGGCCTCACGACTCAGAGCTCCGCATCTTATGCCATCACGAACCCTGGCGTTTCGCGCGATCGCCTTGGCTTTGACCTCCGTCTGGCCGGTTCCGCTGATCCGCTCGAAGCCAAGACGATTGAAAATGCGTTCCGTCCGATCAAATCCATCGTTGGCGCCAAAATCACAGGGAGCTTTCCCGATTTTCATGTTGAGCTGAACTTCAAGCCACTGCCTGCTGCGCCTGCCGAAGCCACGCGCAGCGCAGCCGGACGCCGTCTGCGAGAACTTCTTCCTGCTGCCACTCCTGCCGAGCTGAGCGCACTCGAGAATCTTAGTCAGCGGGCAGCCGAAACCGCAGCCGCACGCCCTGTCTTCCTCACAGTGGCCCGTCCGGTCGTCCTCACCCAGCCGACTGATAGAGAATACGACAACTTTTTCTCGATGCAGTATTACATGATTTTTACCGATGTGCTCGGGCTGCTGATCATCGTTCTGATTGTGCACCTCGAAAAAACCGGGCGCATTGTGCGACTCGGAGCACTCGAAGACACAAAACGTTGAACCCCGCCATGACAACGCATTCTTCCGAAGCCCGCTCCTCCTCCCGCCCGACTGTCTATGTCCCGGGCGATCTCGTTCCAAAACTCGTCTTTTTCGTCTTCAGTCTCCTCTTCTTCGGGGTGGGTGTCGTTTTTGTCTTGGAGCCGCTCGGCCGCCTCCTCACAGGAAAGACCGAGCTGGCGCGCGTTGCGGAAATTCGTGTGATCGAACCCGGCCAGCCCGAGATTGTTTATAAATACCGTCGCGCCTATCCGCCTGAGTCCAACCTTGCCATCACATTTCAGCATTATGTGAGTGTCTCGATCGACGGGCAGCCTGTGCTTTACCGCATCAGCGTTGACAGCCGCAAAGCGCCCATGCCCGATCTCAATGTCAACGATCTGGTGAATGTCGCTTACGACCCAAAAGACAAACACCGGTTGGCTTTTGCCTATACCCAGGAGCGCACCTGGGGACTGGGCGGACTTCTCGTCGGATTGGGATTGCTGATGCTCTCCACGGCCATTCCGATGCTCCTCGCAACCGGGAAGCCCATCGCCATTGATCCGGACGCTGCTTCCGCCGAACCCCAAACTTTATAGATCATGGAGTCTGAAATTTTTTGCCACCTCGACTGCTCCCGCCCTCCGGGGAAATTCTGGCCGTTATTGTGCCCCAAACGCTCCCGGGGCGACAGATTGATTCAAACCAACCACTCTGCATTTTCCCGTTTTCAAACCACGCATGAATCCTACCAGCCACTTTAATCGCCGCGAACTTCCTATGACCACCGGGGCTGTGAGCTTTCCAGACGGAACCTCGTGGATCCAATCTCCTATCTGCGGCGGCCCTTGCACGACCGCACCCGTGCCCTATTTCCGCAGGGACTTCGAGATCGTGGGGAAAATTCAATCCGCCGTTCTCACGATTACCGCGTTGGGCCTATACGAAGCGGAGTGCAATGGTCATTGCGTTCATGACGATGTGTTTTCGCCCGGCTGGACCGACTACCGCAAACGGGTCTATGTCCGCCAATACGATCTCAGCGCCTCGCTTGTATCCGGCAAGAACACCATCGGGGTCATCCTCGGCGACGGCTGGTATTGTGGCTATCTGTCCAGCCGGCATCGGCAGTTCTACGGTGATCGTCCTCGGTTCATTGCCTGTCTTTCCTGGACGACAACCGATGGAACATCGGGCTCCATCCAGACGGGGCCGGAGTGGAAGACATCAACCGGTCCGATTCTGGAGAGTGATTTCTTCATGGGAGAGGCCTACGATGCCCGGCGGGAGTGTTTAGGCTGGTCCCTGCCTGCCTTCGACGATGCGGCATGGACACACGCCCAGATTGCCGACATCCCTCAAGTGGAGATTGTCGCCTCCATCGCGCCCCCTATTAAGCGCATGGAGTTCTTCGATGCACGGCGTCTGGATCGCCCGAAGCCAGTGGATACTCAAACGCTGTGGGATATTGGGCAGAATATCGCCGGAAGGGTGCGGGTTCACATGCGTGGAAACCCCGGCACGACAGTGAAGATTCGTCATGCGGAGATGCTCGATGCGCATGGAGAACCGTATTTTGGCAACCTTCGCACCGCACGCTCCACAGATTGCTACACATTCAAGGATGACGAGCCCGTCGTTTGGGAGCCCTGCTTCACCGTTCACGGCTTTCGCTATGTGCAGATGACCGGTCAAGCGCATGAGACCTTGGAGGTCTCCAAAGTGGAGGGCATCACCCTCTACTCGGAGATGCAGGAGACCGGCGATTTCACCTGCTCCGACGATCTGCTCAACCAACTCTACCGCAACATCGTCCGCAGTCAGAAAGGTAACTTCCTCGATATCCCCACGGATTGTCCGCAACGCGATGAGCGCCTTGGCTGGACGGG
>CAYRLT010000180.1:0-14788 GCA_964425095.1 uncultured Luteolibacter sp. | reverse complement strand
TTTCAAACAGATCAAGCCAGAGATGGATCTCTGCCGCCACTGGGATGGCGGCTTTGAGTATGAACGTTACAACAATGCTAGCAAAGAGCCCGCGATGGGCTGCAGTAACATGTGGATGTCAACCGCGGCCATCCTCACCTACGCGGCACCACTGAGACAGATCGAGATCACAGGTCGGACTTTTTCAAAAAGGCCCGAACTTGTTTTGAACCATGAAGAAGTTGCGGAAGCATTGTTGTCGGACCGTTATGATGCCGTGCAACGCTCGACGAAAGAGTTGCTGCAGGATCTCAAATCAAACATCCCCAGGCTATCGTCAAAATCAGCAATCGAATTCGCAGCCCGCCCCGAAGAATCGGGCAAACTCGTCCAAGGGTTGATCGATCATTTGAAGCTCGCCGAGCCATCGGAAACGATGGGCATTTGCCGGTTTTTCGGTGAAATGAAGGCAGTGGAGGGAATTCCTTCGCTGATCGATTTACTCTCACACAAGGATAAGACCATCCGATACTTGGCAGCGGAAGCTCTGACGAAATATCCCCCGGCATCGCTAAGTGAGCACTTGAATACTCTCTTGAAGATTGTGGCTGCCAATGCCCGCCCGGCCTTTCCGCTGGATCGTGACGACCCCCAGCAGCTTGCCAACCTGATGCTCAGCTCAGTGGTGATTGGCAATTGGGGGACCACAGGTCTGATCAACTTGAATATCACTGATGTGGACAGAAATTTGCTCTATCCGGCGGTGCGTGCATGGGCAACCCACCCTCATGCGGAGGCCCGAAATCGAGTGGCTCTCCTTTTAAAGAAATTGACACCTGAGGATGTCATTGCTCTTAGCGATACCCTCATCGATTGCGCCGGCAAAACGAGCCTCACGGGCTCAGCGGCAGCACCTGGTGATGCAGCGATTGAATTGCTTCTTCGCGAAGGACTGGCCGAAGGTGTTGGATTAACCAAAACCCATATACTTAACCTGAGATTCAAGAATATTAATAACACGCTCAAGCTGCTGGAAAAATACGGTGCTTCTGCCGCCACGGTTAAGCCAGATCCAAAAATCGCCGAATTCCTTCAAGACATGCTGGTCGGAAATTACAATGGCCAAGTGGCCGCTCAATACAGAGAGCAAATTGGCCGGATGCTGAAATCATTGCTTGCCGCGAACAATCCGCCGGCACTCAAGATTCTCAAACAACTGGATTCCATCAATCCCTCCCCGCCAATCGTCAAACTGCCGGCAAAACAGACCCAACTGAAAGCAACCGTCACGGATCTTGCATCCGGAAAAACGATTTACACTTGGCGAAAAGTGCACGGCCCGGGTGAAGTGACATACAGCGTCAATGGGACCAGCGAAAGTGGATCAACGACCGTGAGCTTTGATGGAACTCCCGGGCGCTATCTCTTTGAAGTCACCGCGAGGGATTCGCGGAATTTGACCCAGGTTACCGGAACGGTGGCAGTGGAGTTGAGAAATGCCAAAGATGCATTGCCATCGAACAAACCGCCAATCGCCGGTGAGCAATCGGTGGCAGCCGCGCAGGCCATTCCAATGCCAGTGATTCTGACCGCGAAAGATCCCGAAGGTTATGCCTTGGTCTATGAAATCACATCTCCGCCGGCTCATGGCACACTTTCCGGCACCGCTCCGAATTTGACTTACCTGTCCGGGTTTCAATTCACGGGTTCGGATCGCTTCTCTTACCGCGTCATGGACAGCGATGGCCAGTGGTCTGCTCCGGCAGCGGTAAATATCGCAGTCAAGACACGGGTCGCTCCAGTGGGGTTGGCGGTGTATGAACCCTTTGACTATAAAGAGGGCATGCTGAGGGTATCTTCGGGCAGTTCGGAAATCGGCTTCACCGGAGCATGGGAAGCGCATAAGACAAACATCGTTGCCTCTAACAGCCTTTCATACGGCGGCATGCCCACAAAAGGAAAGGCAATGAAGACAGGCAAAGGCGCGATGCGCCCCCTGGATCCTTCGGGATTGGCAGCAAATGGATTATTGAAAGACGGGGCTGAACTTTGGCTCTGCTTCCAGATTCAATACCCGAATAATGGTGAGAGAAGAGCAATGGATGTGGTGTTGGCCAACAACGGCTATGATGAAACCACAGGCTTGATCAAAAATGATGGCGCCCAGTTAGGTCAGGGAGTTGGCGTGAATATCGGCATGGGAACCAAAGCGGTTCTATATGAGAGTGTTGCCCCTGCAGAGAATGAATTTGGCAATGGCAACGGTCTCAACCAAGGCGATACCGGCATCATGGTCGCGAAAATGAAGTGGGGCAAGGATCTGGATGTTATGGAATTGTATATTCCCCGGGCCGATATGACATTGCCAAAACCCATATCAACATTGCACACCAAGGTGGATCAATCCACCTTCGACACGATGATCATTCGTGGTTCGGTCCTGATCGATGAGATCCGTCTGGGACCCACACTGGAAAGCGTATTGCTGGGCACTGTGCCAATGTCTCGTAAATGAGTTCATTCAAAAGAAAATCCCCGCAGTTCATTCATTAGCCTTTCAAATAAGAATCCTGTGCCGCGAGATTGCCGGCCTTCTCAGCCTCACCTTCCAGGATCTGGCCGGCCGGGAAGGCGTTCGTCACCACGATAGAGTGGCGTGATCACCAGCAGGGGTGAGCTGATCTCTCGATACCGAGGCTAAAACTTTATTTATTTCAGGATAGTAGTGCCGGAACTTCGCTAGCTTTCCCGCTTGAGGAACGCGGATGATCGAATAGGAATCCTGTAATCACAAATGCAGTACATTTAATTTCAGGGATTCCTAGAACCAAGCATTCGATGCGGCAAAACAAACAAAAACCAAATGGTTTCGCACTAATCACCACGATCTTATTGATGGTTCTTTTGTCCATCATTGCGGTCGGAATGCTCAGTCTTTCAGCCATTACTTTCCGAACTGGAACTCTTGAGTCCGCCCAAGTTCGCGCTCGCGCCAATGCCCGCATGGCGCTCATGATTGCTATAGGTGAGCTCCAAAAACAAATGGGACCCGATCAACGGATTTCAGCAAATAGTTCAATCCTTGATCAGTCCACGGTGACACACTCGCACTGGCTTGGCGTCTGGAATTCATGGAAAGCTGGAACGGGTGAAGCCAGCCAACACAGCACCATTGAGGGAATTACAGACGAAATGGCTCCAACCTATCTGCCGAATCGCTCGGATTACTTCCGCAAATGGCTCGTTTCCCTCAACGAGGATGAAATGTCCAACATCGCCTCTCCAAAAAAATTATCTCTGAGTGCGTCACCCATGCCGGGGCCGGATGACGTCGCCATTTTGCTGGTGGCCGGCGGGTCGCTTGGAAAAGAACCGGAAAAAACCCCCAACTACGTCGTCGCGCGTATTTTGGATATCAAGGATCAGGACACCTCGGAAATCACCGGCCGCTATGGCTGGTGGATTGGAGACGAAAGCCAGAAGGCGCGCCTCATGGACGATTCCTACCTGAGCACCCCTCCTGTCTCATCCGCGGATAAAATCTACCGTTCCGCGGCTCCCGGATCGATGGGAACCAAGACCATCAGCGGCCTGGAAAAGATGACGGATGACACCCAACTCGCCGCGCTCCCATCGATGGCGACACTCGATTTAGTCAAGGATGTCACCGGCCGCCCGGCACAGCAGAATTTTCACGACGCCACGCCATTTTCCTTCAGCATTCTAACCGATGTTCGCGAGGGCGGACTGAAGCGCGACCTCTCCACCATTCTCGAACAACCGATTCTGCGCACCAATTCGGGGTCGGAATACATGCTCTATGAATTCAACGATTCCCGTTTTCCCCATCAAGGTAATCCTCTCGATGACCGCCGCGCCAACTCACGCGTGCCGATTCAGGACTTGGCGGCCTATTACCAAATGTATGATGATGAGCCAACATTTAGTAATCAACGCAGGGAGGGAGTCCGATATACCTCCACGGCACGCGCGAATGCCATCCAGACAAGGGTGGCTGACCTCGATGGCGGAACCAGAGACAAGCAAAGATTCCTCCGTGAATATACCGCGCAATACAAACAGCCGGTGATCACGAAAATCCAGTTCCTGTTGGCCATGACATCGGAACCCATCACGGACGCGGATCGTCTGGCGATCGTAAATAGATTTCCAACCAACCCCGCCTTGCATATCAGAGCTGCGGACACGCATAAATTGAGGCTTGGCCTTACCCCCATGGTCACCATGTGGAATCCAAACAATCTCCCCATGGTCATGGATTCTTCGCAAGTGTTCTACATGTACACACCACCCTTCGCCATGCAATTTTGCAAGTATCGTGACGGAGGCCCGACCGGAACCTATCTCAAATGGTTTAACTTGAGTGGTTCAACCTATAACGGCCCGAGTGGCGGCAACTCGGGGGGATACGAACAATTCAAATTGCGTATTGCCAGGCAGACGCTCCCAAGACAGACGTATGTTTTTGAGCCAGGCGAGGTCAAGGTGTTCTCCGTTCCCTCTACCAGTGGAGGACAACTCAACGATGCCAGCACCGGCCTTGTCACTTTCGGTCAGGAAAATACACTAAATACCGTCAATTCTTGGGATCCTTACGGATTATTCCGTATCTACAGCTCATCTCCATCGGGAGGGTCGCCCATCCAGGCACCCGAGGTATATAATTTCACAACGGCCGGCGCACCAAGAGGGGAAATGCTGGTTTTTGGAAAGGATGATCGCATCTCCCTGAAAATTGACACGGAGAGCCCTGCAGAATCTTTACGCGCAACTTCTGGCATTGGCGCCGATGGTAGAGCCGTTTCCAAATGGTTGTCACTGTATGGTGCAGGCTTCCATCATTTCATGATTGATGAGCAATACGTCAATCCTTGGCAAAATCAGGAGGATGCCTGGAGACACAATGTCATGCTCAGCAGGCACGGTGGCAGCAGCGCGAATCTTTCTCTCGCAGAAGCCGCAGCTACTTTTAACAGAGACTTGCTTCTTCCAGGTTTTCCACGAGGTATCGCACCGATCGATTTCGATAGTTCTACGAATGCAACTCCAGGCTCGCAGATCATTGCTGCAGGCGATGACAATGATGTCGTCACGCTCATGGAATTTTCACTAAGCAAAGGCTGTGAAACAGGCAACGCTGCTTCGGGTGGCTTTGGCGGAGGACGCCGCATCACCAGCCGCCCGTTTCTCCACTCCCCTCTGAGCGTGCCCCCCTTCATCGATCAAAATGATAAAGCTTCACTCTACAATAATGGTTGGGATTGGACGATTGGCAAAATCAATGCTCTCGAGGATTCCATCGTGACTGCCAAGCCGGGCACAGGAAACGGGTATTTTGGTGGCGGCTACTCGTTGGAGAACGGATCAACGCATGTCATACAAAGGGAAATTCCCGCATTGCCACCCATATCGATCGCATCACTGAGTCATGCCGAACTTGGAGGATTCAGTTTAGCATATTCGAAATGCATGGGAGATAATCCAGACACAGACACGTTTGCGTCTAAATTCGGAGACACTCAACGCCTCAAAAGGCCGATCGGGGTTGACTATCAAAGAGTCACCGCAACGGGCCAAGGCGGACTGGCTCCACATGTCCAGCAGGCAATCGGAAACTCCTATGCACATCCCAATATTCCCAGCGATAAGGCATCCACGACCGCTACCCGCTTGTTCGACCTGGAGGAGGGCCCTAAAGATGTTCCCTTTGTCGATCATTCCTACCTCGCGAACAAGGCGCTGTGGGATGAGTTCTTCTTCTCCTCCATCGCACCACAACCTTCCAAGGTGCAATTGTTCGGAGGCTCGACTCGCACCGCAAAAGCCGTGGCAGATGACTTTTTCAAAATCAACGGCACCACACCGTCATCTCCGCTGCCAAACCGTCGCATCGTGCCTTATGGAAACAATCTGGATCAAGCCGAACTGGACACACTGTTTACCGAGGCCAATCTCTACAAGGATGGCTTGGCGGACAAGATCGCCGCCCACTTGATGATCGAAGGCGCTTTGAACATCAATTCCACATCCGTGAAATCATGGAAGACCTTTCTGTCCAGCCTCAAGGGAAAGCCGGTTGCCTATCTCAATGGTGGCATCACACCCCAGGAAGCCGCATCGGAAGGCACGTCGATCAACTTTGGCAGCCTGCCGAATGCCGCCCCCGTCCAATCTGCGGACATTACAAAGTCGAATTCACCAGAAGATCAGTGGAAATCCGGCAGGGAGCTGACAGACGAGGAAATCGAGCAATTGGCTGTAGCCATTGTCAAACAAGTCAAACTACGTGGCCCATTCCTATCGACGTCCGAATTCATCAACCGCCGTTTGGATGCATCCAACGTGGACTTTTCGCTCAAGGGCGCACTGCAAGCCGCTCTGGACGATGATGCTGTCTCCATCAACGCGAGCTTTCGCACTTCGGCTAGAAAGATGGATGCGGAGACAGCAAGCATCACAGGTTTTAAATTCCCGGATGCAGCCAAAGGCCCCATTGCGTATGGCAGTGCTCCATATGTGGACCAGGCCGATATCCTGCGTCATTTCTCGGAACAATTGACGCCACGCGGTGATACATTCGTCATCAGAACCTATGGAGATGCCTTGGATCCCAATGGAAAAGTCATCGCGCGGGCCTGGTGCCAGGCGGTTGTTCAGAGATTGCCTGATTATGTGGATTCCACGGATGCCCCCCACAAGAAACCATCGGAAATTACAGCGACAAATGTCAATTTCGGACGTAAACTCGAAGTCGTTAGCTTCCGCTGGCTGAATGCTACAGAAGTTTGACCGACCTGAACCATCTTTTACCTTTTCCGAACACCATGCCCATACGTCAATTCTGCTCAGGCGTTTTTTTCCTCCTTTCCCTGGCAAGCTTCGCGCAAGAGGAGCAAATCTCCCTGCAGTTTGTTTCATTCCCAATATCAGCGAGTGCAAATCCGGTTGAATTGCTGATTGGCAAAGATAAGACCATCAAGGTTGAGTTGCCCACCAATGCTCTCTCGCCTGTGTATAAAGTGAATCGTCTTTCGGAATGGATGATCGGCAAGTCATCTGTCGGAGCCGAAGGAGAGTTCCTGTTCAAAACCTATGGCAAAGCTCCTTCCATTGATTCCGGGAAGCAGCTTGTGCTCGCCATTCGCAAGGGTGCGAATGATTCGGATGGCTTCGACTTGATATCCATGGACAACCAACGCGAGAACTTTGGAGGCGGCATGTACTTTTTCATGAACGCGTCCAAAGTGGACATAGGGATAGACATTGGGGATATCAAATTCGCTTTAAAGCCGCTCACCCACAAACTGGTGAAGCCCTCGCCATCCAAGTCGGAAGGAGACCGGAAATACCTCTACACGACCTTACAGTTCCGCAAGGGAGAGGAGGCGGTTCCGTTCTATTCCTCCACCTGGCGATTTAGTGAAAAAGCCCGCTCCCTGGTGTTTCTGTATCACGATTCAAACACCAATCAACTACGCACCCATACGATACGCGACTATCAGGTCGAGTGACATAAGGTCGTTTTCGGGACAAGCCTGGACGCGCCATCTCAAGACAATCTGCTCGATTCCATATCAAACCTAAAAAACCATGATACCCACTCCACGATGGATGTTGGCTGGTGCCTTGGCATCCGCCTTGTTTGTGAACACAGGAACCCTTTCGGCCGCTCCGAAGAAGCCCGGTCCGCCGCCGCTTTCACCGGAAGCGCAAAAGGCGCATGACGGCTATGCGGGCATGCTGGAAGCGCTGCGCGGCGAGTTGAAGCCGAAGCTTCCGCAAATCGATGCGGCCAAGTATGCGAAGATCACGGAGGCTTATGCGGCGAAAAAAGTTGCAAGCAAGGCATGCATGGAAGCAGCTAAGCCGGTTTTGGCGGATCTCGAAGGATTTTTAGCGAGTGATGCATTGGATGCGAAGTTGGTCAAAGCGGCTGTTCTGGCGAATGCCACTCCACGCGGCTTGGCGGAATTCACTCAACAAGGTCCAGCAGAGAAAAAACTGATTGATGATCTGCTGGCGAATCCAACCATGATGAAAGAGCTGCTGCTCGCCGGCGGCGCAAAGGCGGGTCGTTACGGCAAGTCCATGCAGATTTGCAAAGAGATCTTGGCCAAGCATCCTAAGGCGAAAGAAGGAATTCTCAACCGGCTGGCGTTGGCTGTCGCGCTGGAGTTCGCAGCGCCCGAGTTGTGCGCCTACACCACCGTCGACCCGATCAAGCGCTATGCGTTTTATGAAAAATCCTATTTGGAGAAGGAACTGATGCCCCAATTTGACAAGCATTCCATCTGGCTTCTTAGACACGTTGTCAATGACCCCCACCCCGAAGAAGATATGCTGTGGATGCGCGAGATGATCTGGAACTATCGTCCGGATCAAATCAATGCGCCGGAAGAATACAACGCGCATGTTGTGGGATTGATGTATTCCGAGTTCGGACACAGAATCGCCCAAGAAGGCGAGACGGGGCCTCCTTACACCCGGATGCAGCAGTTTATCGACAGGGGATCGGTGTGCGGCGGCAAAGGCTTCTTTGGACGCTGCCTGGGCCGCACCTTTGGAATTCCCGTCTGGGGCGCGCGTCTCAAAAGCCATACCGCCATGAGCTATTGGACACCCAAGCGTTGGGAGACCATCCTCGGGGTTTCGTTTGAAAACGGCTTTTGGACAGTTGATCAGGCGGAGTCCATGCGTGGACCGTATTTCCTCGATATTGCCAAGTCGCGCAATTTCCCTCAGGAATTTATCAAAGCATGTCGCGCCGATTGGGTCAGCAGCATGCTGGGTGAGGAAAAGGTCAAGGGGATGGAGCCGGACAAGGCGGCCGGACCCTGGAGCACTTTGGCAGTGAACAAAAGACGCGAGATCGTAGCAACCCTCGATCCTCCTCCAGCGCCAGTGAAGCAAGAACCGAATACGCCCAAGCCTGTGAACAATCAGGGTTATCCTGAGCGATTGGTAAAAGTTGTGGTTCCAAGCGAGCTCAAAAAAGTAAGCACAGAAGGGCAGGGGGGGATTCGTATTCCCGCGGTTGCTTGCACCAGCCCAACGGCCAACACGGCAAAGGTGGTATTCATGAAGACTCGTGAAGGCGGAATGAATCTGCACTACAAACGCTGGGAAATGCCAGAGCCTCTGGTGTACGAGATCGACGTGCCTGCGGTTGGCCAGTACGCGCTGACTGCAAATGTGGTCACCGTCAATCGCGATCAATTCTTCCTGGTCACGGCAAATGACGCGAAAGAGCCTGTTCGAATGGAAATGCCATACACGGTTGGTAAATGGGGAGTATCTACCCCGGTGACGGTTGTTCTAACAAAAGGCATGAACAAGCTAAGCTTCAATCGCACCGTGATTCCGGATTTCATCAAGGAAGGGTATAAATTTGCAGGACCTGAGTATGGCGGTATCACCGTCAAAGATTTTGTTATCAAACCCGTGAAGTGATCGCTTCACGGTTTAAGAGCACCATCAATTCATCATCACTCCCAATCATGAGCTGCCATCAAAATCCCTACCTGAATCATCATTTCTGGTGATGTCAGTAGTCTTGTATTGACAACTGTACCTTAATTCTGGAGGTAGAGGTATGAAGTTGAAACTACTGTCTCATGTTGAGCAAGTGACGGAGTATTTACGAAATGAAATAAGACGTGGTCGTTGGGGTGAATCCATGCCCGGCGGATTTGCTCTAAAAG
Organism: uncultured Luteolibacter sp.; assembly: GCA_964425095.1. Lineage (GTDB taxonomy): Bacteria > Verrucomicrobiota > Verrucomicrobiia > Verrucomicrobiales > Akkermansiaceae > Luteolibacter. The sequence goes on along the minus strand of CAYRLT010000180.1, from coordinate 5,087 downwards.
ATCAGCTGGGAACCAGCCACAGCACAGTTGAACTGGCACTCAAAGAGCTCGAAAAAGAGGGGCTTTTACTAACACAAGGAACTGGCAAGAGACGGCGCATCGTTAAGCAAAAAAATATGCCCGGAGGGACGCTAAGAGTCGCTATTTTTCTCTACGAGCCAGGCGACCGGAAAGTGGATTATCAACTCGATCTCATGCATCGACTCAGAGAGGCAGGGCATACGGCGTTTTTTACATCAAAAAGCCTCATGGAGCTCGATATGAATCCGAAAAAAGTCGCCAATTTTGTCGGCAAGAACAAGGCCGATGCGTGGATAGTAGTGGCTGGTTCGCGGCCTGTGCTCGAGTGGTTCGAAGCTCAACCATTTCCGACATTTGGATTTTTCGGCCGTATTGCCAGTTCGTCTCTTGCTAATACGGGTCCTAAGAAAATACCGGCTATCCAAACGGCGGTGCAGAGATTGGTTGCTCTCGGTCATCGGCGGATCGTGTTTATGACACGTGCTGAACGTCGTAAGCCTATTCCTGGCTTCGTTGAGAAAGCGTTTATCACTGAGCTTGAAGAGCAGGGCATTACCACGGGTCCATACAATCTTCCGGATTGGCAAGAAACGCCAGCAGGATATACTCAAGCGCTTGATTCATTATTTCAAAACACTCCGCCTACAGCTTTTCTGATAAGTACTTCCTTGTTGACCGTTGCGACTCTTCAGTATTTTTCAATGCGCGGCATACAGACGCCACGAGATGTTTCATTGATTAGTACGGATCCTGATCCAATTTATGATATGTGCGATCCTATGATTTCTCACATATCCTATGACAGTGAGCCTTGGGTGCGTCACATTATCCGTTGGGTTAATAATATTGCTCGTGGCAAAGACGACCATACCAAGACTACCTCAATCGCAAAATTCGTCGAAGGTGGAACGATTGGCCCAGTTCCAGGAAATAAATGATTGGCGGATTTTCCTCAGCCAAGCCTAACATCCCATCATGATCACACTCAGTCGTCGCAAATTCATCCAAGGGGCCGCAGCGGCCGGAGCAGCCGCCATGCCGGTATTTTCAATCGGCAAGCCGGGACCGTCAGCAAACGGAAAAATCAATGTTGCGGTGGTCGGATGCGGTGGGATGGGCGGCTACGCGTTCCGCCGCGCAGGAGAGATGGAGAATCTGGTGGCGCTCTGCGACGTGGATTCCAGAAGTGCCTCACGGGCGTTCAACAAGTATCCGAAAGTCCCGCAGTTCAAGGATTTCCGCGTGATGCTTGATAAGATGGGCGACCAGATCGACGCGGTGGCGATTTCCACACCGGACCACACGCATTTTCCGGTGGCGATGGCGGCGATGGAGCGCGGCAAACACGTATTCGTTCAGAAACCTTTGGCTCACAATATTTGGCAGTGCCGCACACTCAAGAAAGCGGCGCAGAAATACAAGGTGATCACCCAGATGGGCAATCAGGGGCACACCATGGAAGGAATCCGCCGGATCAAGGAGTGGTATGACGCCGGCATCATCGGCGATGTCAAAGAGGTGATCACCTGGACCAACCGCCCGATTGCACCGTGGTTCATCCCACCTCGTTCTTTTCCACCAGCCACTGCGGAGATTCCGAAGGAAGTCGACTGGGATCTGTGGCAGGGACCGATGGCGGAGCGCCCCTACAGCCCCGAATACATGCCGCAATTGTGGCGCGGATGGTGGGATTATGGCTGCGGGTCACTCGGCGACATCGGCTGTCACACCTTCGACGCCCCATTCTGGGTGCTCGATCTCGGCATGCCGACCAAGGTCGAGATCGAGCGCGAGGAACCGCCGGGTCCAGGCTACATCACGATGAGCTCGCTGGTGACCTATCACTTCCCCGCCCGCGGCAGCAAACCGCCGGTGACGCTGAAGTGGTATGAAAAAGGGCGCGAGGTGCCAAAGCCCAAGGGCTGGGAAAAAGACAAACCCCTTCCCGAAGAAGGAGGCATGTACCTGAATGGCTCCAAGGAAATCCTTCTCCATGGCGGCATGCGTCCGGCTAGCCCGCAGATCGTTCCGACCAGCCGTTTCATGGAACTGCGCGATGATCTAAGCAAGATCGAGCGACTCCCCAAAGGTGGAGCCGGGCCGATCGAGGAATGGTTCACCGCGATCAAAGGCGGCCCCGCTCCGGGCTCAAGTTTCGATTACGCAGCCCCTCTCTCCGAGATGGTTTTGTTAGGCGCGATGGCTCAGCGCAGCGGCAAAACCATCGAGTGGGACGCAGAGAACATGAAGGTCAAAGGCCATCCGGAATTTGATTCATGGATCAAGGAACCCGTCCGCAAGGGATGGGAATTCGGCGAGAACATTTGATTTCAGGATAACTACACCCTCACGCCTCGGCTGTCTGTTTCGCGATTTCCGCGAATGCGGGCGCGAGTTGGGCCTCGTTCCACGCCCCTTCTATGCTCATGGCTCCGTGGTATTTGGCTTCACGCAGGACCCGGAAAAAGGGTCGGAAATCATCACCGTGGACACCGGGGACCGAGCGGCCATTTTTCTCCGCGATCTCCATGTGGACGACCACATCCATCGCTGCTTTGAGGTCGGCGGGGGTGTCTCCCATGCGGGCCATATGAAACAGGTCTGCGAGAAGGCGGATGTTCGGATGGGCGGCGGCGCGGATCAGCGCGGCGGCTTCGCCGATGCGGTTGATGTAATTGCATTCCGAGGCCTGGAGTTGTTCGACCGTGACCGTGATGCCATGGGTTTCGGCGAGCGGTCCCATGCGTTTGAGCAAGGCAACAAATTGGCCGTCCGCTTTTTCCTTAGTCCATCCCTCCGGGATTGTCCGCGCGCCGCCGCTGCCGAAAACGATGATTTTTCCACCGGCTTTTTTCATCCGCCGGAATGTCGTTTCCGCCCAGTCCAGAACCAGATCGTGATTCACATCAGGCCCGATGCAGCGCAAATGGGCGCCGCGGATGAAACTGTTGCAGGCGAGAACTGGCAGTTGCGCTGCCTTCAGCAGAGTCAGATTTTTTTCGAACTCCGCTTCAGGTTTGTCGGGTGCCAGCAAGTCCGCCACTCCCAGCGTGAGAAAATCCGCTCCTGCGGCTTTCACGATCGCGGATTTTTCGAGCTTCGCGGAGATGCCCATGGCCGAGAAGAGCTTGTTGCCATGGGCAGGCTGTTGGGCATGTGTCAGTCCGGCGCCAGTCGCGGCGAGCGTTTGGATGAATGATCTTCGGGTAAAATGCATGGTTAGGCGTTATTTGTTAGTGTTTATTGGTTATTAGGAAGATCCCTGATTTCGAATTTTCTAATATCCAATCTCCTTTCCATCAATACCCCTTGAACACCTTGCCGCCGGCGATGACCTGGCGGGCGGCCTTGTCGAAGGTGGCTTTCATGCCGGTCCGGAGCGAGGCGTTGGACATGATGAGGGCGACGGCATGGCTGTAGCCCGCTTCGATGGGAGCGTTCGGTTGTTTGCGTAAGCGGATAGAATCCATCCAGTTGCGCATGTGGGCAACTTCCATCGTGCCCGCGCCAGTGGCGGCAGCGGTCGCGGCGACTTCCGTGTCCGCAAGTTTTTTCACCTCCAGCTTGGTTTTTTCAACTCCTTCGTTAGATACCGTGCCCGCGATCAGGTCGATGGTGCCTTTGGTGGAATGGTATTTCTCGACGTTGCCACGTGCGGAGTTCGTTTGGCGCGAACTGAAGACGGCTTGGAATCCCTTGTTAGGATCGTTTTCAGGGCCGTATTCGAGGATGGTGGTGAAGGTGTCGCAATTCTCGCGTCCGTCCTGCCAAGCATGGATGCCGCCGCCGGCCATGGCCGAACGGGGGAAATCGAAGCCGGTGAACCAGGACACCGTGTCGATCTGGTGGCACATCCACTGGCCGGGAATGCCGGAGGAGTAGGGCCAGAACAGGCGGAATTCGAGGTATTTGCGTGGATCAAAAGCCACCTTCGGCCGGTCGAGCAACCACTTCGTCCAATCGGTGTCGGCCTCCTTGAGGCTGGCGACCAGCTGCTCATCGCGGCGCCAGCGGCGGGCTTGGTTCACGTTCCAGCAAAGATCGACGTAGGTGATATCACCGAAGGCGCCGGAGCGGATGTATTCGTTGGCGATGTGATAAGCCGAGCCACTGCGGCGCTGCGAGCCGATCTGGACGATGGCTCCACCGCGGTTGTTGGCCTTGCGCGCCTCGTTCACGGCGTCGAGCGTGGCATTCGCGGAATCCATATCCTCGGAGTAGGGTTTTTCCGTATAGCAATCCTTACTGGCCTTCACCGCATGCGCGGTGTGCATGGCGTGTTGGAAGTCGGCGGTCGAGATGATCACAGCATCCACGTTTTTTGCCTTTTCGTAGAGTTCCTCGTCGCTGCGGTAGAGGTCGATGCCATGGCCGAGTTGCTTTTCGAGCAGTGCCTTGCCCTTTTCGCGGCGCACACTCCAGAGGTCGGCCAAGGCGACGATGTCGAAGTTCATTTCATCTTTGGATTTCAGGAACGCGGGAAGCAGCGCGTCGGTGAAGCGGTCGGAAAGGCCGACGCAGGCGACGTTGATCCGGCTGTTGGCACCGATCACGTTCTGGGACGGGGCTTTTTGTGCCTGGAGGATGCCGGGCATGGCAGAGACGGCGGCTCCGGCGGTGAGTGTTTTCACAAAATGCCTGCGGGAAACGGGAGAGTTTTGTTCTGAGTTCATAGGATTGTTACGTTCGGGACTGAGTCTGGTGTGGAATTATGGGGTTTTAAAAAGGCTCAAACCATCAGGCAGCTTGGGATTTCAAGTTCATGGATACAGGGAATACTCCCGGTATGAGGTCAGCATTTCGGAAAATACCGAAAAATGTTCGCGATGACTGTAACTGGAAAAGTTATACTTTTTATGAATTTTCATCGGATTCCATCTCCGACGCCAGCCATCACTTCGGTGTGGCGTCCTCACATTCAACATTGAATGATGGTCGGGGGGTAGGGATAGCCCCCGCTGGTTATTTTTAGTTATTTTTCATTTGCTTTTGTTATTGTTGTGTTGATTTTGTTTTTGTTTTAGATTTTATGCGTTTGTGTAGATTTTGTTGTTTGCTGTTTGATT
>CAYRLT010000179.1:0-1650 GCA_964425095.1 uncultured Luteolibacter sp. | reverse complement strand
GGCGCGATCACCTTGGCCGCGCCGCCGAACTTGAGTGTCCAGCTTTTCACTTCCACCAATTCGTTAAGGCGGAAATGGACGCGCACGTGATCGGGCGCGAGGGTTTCGAGTCGTTGGCTTGGATGCCATTGTCGCTCACCGGCGATCCGCGCCCAGTAACCGGTCAGTTCGACACAGACATCCATCAGCGGCGCATCCTTATCCCCTGATGCCCAAATCCCGAAGGCGTGTTCGTGGCGATCGTCGCATGCAGGTTCTTGGAAATCCTTGGGTCGTGGTAGAACCGCCACCGTGGAAATTCTTGGTAGGGCATAAAACCTCTGGCCACCGCGTTCCAGATCGGACGCGATGAGATACCAACACTGGTCCCGGCAAATCCAACGATGCGGAAAAACCCGGACTGTGAAAGGTTTCTCTTCCTCCAGTTTGCGATAATGGATCTCCGCCGGTTGGTGTTGCAAGATCGCTAGGGTGAGTTCTCCGAAAACCGAGTGATTCATAGTGGCCTCTCCCGATGACTCTCGCTCGTTCACGGCCGTTCCCAAATCTTTCCATCGGATGTCGCCCAGATCACCCGAGTGACGACAGATGCTCATCAACTCGCCGCGAATCCGCGAGGCCAACTCCGAGGAACCCAATTTCCTGAGCGCCTCATGGGCCATGGCCAAGGCCGCCACTTCCTGCGGTGAGGTCATCCGCGTTTCGGCGCTCGACGGTTCGCGCAGGATGAACCCGGACTTGCTGCTCTCGATGGGCCAGTTTTGTACGTCGCGGAGATGCTCGATGCATCGACGCACTGTCTTTTCGTTGCATTCGATGCGTGCCGCCATTTCCTCGGCCGTCCAAGTGCAACCATCTCGGAGCATCGACTTCACGGCCTGGATGAAATGGGGCTTTGGCATGGGGTGGCTCTATTTCGGCGTTTTTGAACGGGTTTGGCAATCGCCATGGTGAAATCTCACCGCAACACTTGAATGTCCCGCAACACTTGGATGGCAACCGAGCGATTCCGTTCACGGACCATGCCGAACACACGGAAAATGTCGATGAACCACCAAATGCCGATCCCTCCCAGGGTGAAGATGAACAACAGGGTGAGCCAGACACGACCCAGGTAGGCGTAATGAAGACCCGCACCCACCAACAAAAAGGCGAGCAACGGAGATTTTTTGTTTTTGGAGAATTCCTCAGCGAATCCCAGTTGGGTGATTTCATCCATATCATCGATCTTGCGTAGAACGGCGTTAGGGACTTGCTTGCGGAGTGATTCGGGTAGGTGGTTCATAATGTGTGTTGGCGAACTCAGGTTCGATAAACAGACCTTATCCGGTGATGTCGGACAAAATCTGTCCGGGTTGATAAATTTCCATTTTGGTCTCACGAATTTTTCATGTTTCATCGCACCACGTCTACTCCCGGTAGTTTTTCTGTGAATACGTGACGAGCCATCATTGGCCGAAGGCATTTTCGAATCACAAAAATCTAATAGCCTTTTGATCGTAGAAATTATTAACTAGCAGAAATAAAAAACAGAACATGACGGACAGGTTTTGTCCGGCATCTCCGTTTAGGATTCAATAATTCGGAACTGAATCCGGATGAAACCAACAAAATCATGAGCAACTACTATTGTAAATATTGCGGTCAAAA
>CAYRLT010000178.1:0-7817 GCA_964425095.1 uncultured Luteolibacter sp. | reverse complement strand
GTTGATGGCGAAATTGGACAGCACTCAGTGGAAGCCCGATGCCGTCATGCCCGCAGGATCGTGGAAAACCTGGGGAGGTGGTGCCACGCAGGCGTTTCTTGATCAGGTGAACCGTGAAGCCATGGAACTAACAGGCGATGCGGAGGGGCCGTTCAAGCTGCCGGAGAATCTGGGGCCGGACGCTCTTGCCTGTTACGGTATTCTCGACCGCAAGGTGGAATTCGTGAGGCCATTCTACCGATCCAAGAAAGTTCCCATGGACTTCAAACTCGGCAAGGAGGTCATGCCCGTCCGCTATTTCGGAGCACCTGAAGCACGGGTTGAGGAATTCAGGGGGAATGTTAGAGTTCTCTCGTGGAGGCCGTCGGAACGCTCGCACGCGATCCAAGTGGCATGCAAACAGCTGGGCGAATCGCTGGTGCTCTACATTCCTGGAAAAGCGCAGGATTTCTCCACCGCGTGCCGATGGCTTCACAAGTGGCGCATGGAGGAGCTGCCAGTAAAGAGTTCCACGCTCCATGGTGCGGCGAACGATCCTTTTCCTCATGAAAGTGATCTGATCCAGATCCCCTACGTCTCATTGGATGTCCGTGAGAGCCTTGTGAATCGCTTGCAGGGCCTCCGCTTCCACGAAAATACTATGCCGATGAAGATCACGACGGCGGAGCAGCGCACCCGTTTCAAGCTCCATGAAAAAGGTGCGGAGGTCCGGGTGGAGGTAACTCTAGCAGGTCCCTTCGGGGGCGCGCCTGACGCACCCGTGATGGTCCCGCGCCATTTCGTATACAACCGACCGTTTTTCGCCTTTCTCTGGCGGGACGGCGCGGAGTGGCCGTATTTTGGCGTATGGGTCGGCGACGATTCAGCGCTGGAGAAAGTCCGGTGATGACGGATGTGAATCAGAGCCATCGACGATGGTATCAGTCCGGACTAACAAATATTGACGACTGGAGCGGTGGCGGTTTCACGAGCCTCCGCTAAAAGTAAATTTCTAGCAATAAATAAAATCATGGCAGAGCGGTCCCGAGGCCTATGCTCGCCGCATATGATTTCCCCTCCAAAATCCCTCACCGATATCGTCACTCAGTTCGGCACCGCCGTGAAGGTTCAATGAGCGCTCATGGAATCACTACTCATGAAATCCGCCGCCCTTCTTCTCGGTTCAAAAGTGTGTTTACGCATCCACTATGGATGTTTGGACAGTATTTTAAGAATATTTTGCCGGCTGAAGCCCAATGCCTTTAGGGATTCGCATGCCAAGTATACAAGGAGGGCGGCACTCCGATTCGCCCCGCGCATGGCAGGTCAATGGAAGGAGCTTCGCGCTTTTGCATTGGCACTTCATGCGCATCGGCGGTTCTGAGACCGCCGCTCCTTGGGGTGTTACGCTATCTCATATGCACCTTTTGCGCCTGAATTTTTATGACTAACTTGAAATTAATTTACGTCACGCGGTTCGCAGCACACGACCGATTATTCGTGCGGCCGCACGAATAATCGGTCAAAGACATCTGCTGATATCGTCGTCTGAATAGACTGAAGCTCAATTTGCTCTGGATTTTCATGCTTCAGCGCTGCGCAGGTTTTGGCGCTTAAAGGCGTTGAGTTTTAGTCGGATAGAGTTGGGGCAATCGGTTGCGTAGTTCTGAAGATGAACTCGCCGACTGAAGCCGGCGCTCCGCGAGATGTGCTGATTTGGGCTGGCGTGCGGTCAGAACGCGCCGTTGAGTTTGCGGCCGGTCCAGAAGATGCCGAGTAGGACGATGAGGGCGACGAGTGTGCTCCAATGCGACCAGAGTGGAATGCGGGTTTCTAGTGGGCGGGGCTCGGGTAGGGCGTTGATTTCTTTGATGAGATCGGCGATTTGGGCGGGCTGGATGATGCGGCCGCGAGAAATGCGGGCCATTTCATCCAAGACTTCCGGGCGCGCGGGCTGGCCGGTTTTTTCGATTTCCACGCCTTGGGCGAGCAGGGAGGTTTCGAGTGGTTTGTCTTCGGCTCCGCTGACGGTAGCGCGGATTTTCCATGCACCGGGGAGATCGACTTTGAAGCGGCCGTTGAAGGCACCCCAGGCGGATTCATTTTTCTGGAGGTCGATGCGCTGGGTGCGTCCGTCGGGAGCAGTTAGATCGATGGCGACAATGCCTTTTTCAAGGGGGGCTCCATTGGCGTCAAAGGCGTTGGCATTGAGGGTGACAGTGGCGCCGGGTTCGGGGCGTTCCGGGTTGAAGAACAGTCGGACGCGTTGGCCGGACGCCATGTTTCGTTGATAGGACATCCAGCGGGCGACTTGGCCCCAGAAGCGGTAGTGATAGAGATCCTCTACTCCGCGGCGCCAGCGCCATGCGGAATCGATGCCCATGAAGAGCACTTTGCCATTGGCGGCGGGTTTGGTGACGAGCAGTGGAATGGGTCCGAATTTGCCACGGTGGTTGCCATGGACGGCGAGCGCTTCGGTGCCGCCCTTGGCTTTGATGACGGGGGCGTGCCAATAGAAACCGGGAAGGCGGCGCCAGATGCCGGGGTTTTCCTCCTCGTTGTTGCCGAGCATGGTGAGCAGCGAGCTGCGGCCTTCGGTGGTGAGGGTGAGCGGTGAGGCGATGGCCTCCGCGATGCCTTGGCGGTGGTCTTCATCGAGGATGACGGGGATCAGGTCTGATAGATCGGTGTCTAGCAGTGAGAACTGGTTGCCTTGGGAACCGGGCATGAAGACGACGCCGGAAGCCTGGTTCTCGACAAGTCCGCGGATGAGGGAGCATTGTTCTTTGGTGAGCTGGTCGTTGGCCACGCCGACATCGCCGAGGAAGATGACGTCGTATTTGGCGAGGTCCTCGAGTTTTTCTGGAAACTTTTCGATGTAGTCCTTGCCGCCGCCGGGGCCTAGGGCGGGGTGGAAGAGGAGGCACGAAAGCTCGACGCCGGGGTCGCGCGAGAGGGCGTTGCGCAGGAAGCGGTATTCCCAACGCGGCGTGGACTCGATGACGAGCACGCGGATTTTCTCCGGTCGGCCGGCGATGACGAATTTGCGCGAGTTATTGGTGGCGATGAGTTCGCCATCGGTGACGGGGATGGAGAGTTCGAGTGTGGAGGAGCCTTCTTTTTCAAGCCGCCAGAGCACGGAATCAAAAGTCTCGGCGTTGGGCGGCAGGACGATGTCCTTGGTGTGCTCGCGGCCGGATTCATCGCGGAGGCGGACGATGGTGCGGACTTGGCGATCGAGCGAGGAGCGGATGGAAAAGGGGATTTGGACATTTTCTCCGACGATGCCGTAGCTGGGTGCGCTGACAGCTAACAGATCGAGATCCGGCAGGCGCGATTGGCTGCCGACGGGGATGGGGAAAAGCGGCACGCCGCGGAGGCGCATTTTCTGGGCGGCGGCGACGGGTGGTTGGCCGAGGTTGTAATCGCCATCGCTGAAGAGGATGACGGCGCGGAGGTTGTTTTCCGGTTTGAGGATTTCGGAGAGAGGGGCTTCGAGGTCGGTGCCGGAGAGCGCGGATTGCTTGGGATCGGGGGTGGCGAAAGGGGTGGTGCTGACTTCATTTGCGCCACCGGCTTCGAGGGGTTTCAAAAGATCGGAGGCGAGTGCTTGTTTCACCCAGTCGGCGCGGGAAACGATGGTTTTTTTGTCAGAGAAGACCGACGGCGGTTCGGCGTCGATGGTGGACATGGATTTGGAATCGTCCCAGAGGATGGCGATTTCAGGTTTGGTGTCCGGGTGGATGACGGTGAGCCATTCCGGCCGCCAGAGGAGGATGACCACGGTAAGCACGGCGATCATGCGGAGGATTTCCAAGGCCGCGGTGCGTCTGCGGTGCGGGCTGCGTTTCCATGTTAGAAACGACAGGCTCCCGATGACCAACAGCGCGATGATGCCGATCCAGAGAGTGACGGGAGTGGGGCTTAAATGAAGCACTAAATCTTAAGTATTAAATTTGAAACGAAGAGAATTCATGAAAGACAGGCTAAGATGGCGATATGAATTCAAGCTGGGGATTTTTGTGGGAGGACTTCGGGGTGGGATTTTTTCGGCAGGCAGAGGAGGGTCTCGGCGAGCAGGAAGAAGAGGACCGCGACCAGGAATGCGCGCCAGACATCGCGGGAGAGCGAGGGGTCGTTGGCTTGGCCGGCTTGATCGAGCAGGGTGAAATTCGTGCCGTCGAGTGCGGCGTTGAGTTGCTCGCGAGTGAGGATTTCCGGGGAGTCTTCCTGAGGTGGTCGATTGATGGCGAGCAGGCGCTCGCCGAGTCGGAAGATTCCGGATTCGTATTCGGCGTTGGCGGGATCTGGGGTGCCGAAGTCATCGATGCGGCTGCGCGTCTCACCGGGCAGAAGGCCGGCGGAATCGGAGCCGACTGTGGTGAGGTAGGAGGCGTCGAAGCGGTCGGTGCCGGTCTCGACGATGCGCTGGACGGCGGGAAGCAAGACATCGGCGTCGCCGAGATTCGACCAGGTGTAATCCGGAATGGAGCCGAGGAACCAGGCGGTGCCGCGATCGAGGATGCGGCGGGCGATGACGGGTTCGCCATCTTCCCAGCGGGCGAGCGGTGTGGCGTCGCCCAGCGGGATTTGGCGGCGAATGGCTTTGAGGCGGTTGGCGGCGACGGGTGTGCCATCGATGCTATCGCGAAGCGGGCCATCGGTGTGGTTCCAATCGGATAGAATGAAGAACTTTCCGGCGGCGGCTTCTGAGGGATCAGCCCATTTGAGATCGAGGAAGGAGTTTTGGGAGGCGGCGGCGGGGGGCAAAAACAGGATCTGGCCGCCGGATGTTAGAAACCGTTGGATCGCTTCCGCTGCGGCACCTGTGGGAAGTGGGGCGGCCCAGAAAATGGCGGCGAGATCCGGGGTGATGGCTTGGGCGGCTTGAGCGGGATCGACGCGCGAGGTGCTCAAGTTTCCATATCCCGGGGGTGCGGTGGCGAGGGCGAGGTATTCGGCGGTTTCTCCGGCAGGGGAAACGACGAGCGATGCGGCAGGACGGGCGGGGCCGTAGGCGAAAAAGGCGGCGTTGTCGCGGGCGTTGCCATCGGCGGGGATGGACAACCAGCCGTGGCCGGTCTCGCTGCCGGTGGGGAGTGGGACGCGTTTTTGGAAACTGAGCGATTGGCCGGGCAGGGTGAGGTTTTCGGTGGTGCGGGTGCCGTTGAGATTGGTGGTGAGGGGGATGGATGTGGAACCGCGTGTCTCGCCGGAGCGGAGGACTTCCAAATCGAGGAGGAGTTCGTCTCCGGCGCGGCGGGAGCCGAGCACTCGGACGGATGTGTTAGTCGCTGTGGGGCCGGTGAGCGAAAGCACGCGGATGGCGGGTTTTTGCGGGAGGCCGGCGAGGCTGGCGCGGGCGGCGACCCAGCGTTCGTCATCGTGTTGCCAATTCGAGAATTGCAGGTCGGAGGCGAGCCAGACTTCGGCGCGCTCGGTGTAGCCTGTTAGAAATTCAGCGGCGCGGTTGAGGAGGGCGGGGAAGTCTGCGCTGCTGTCGGTGCCGGCGGTGGAGGAAAGCTCGGCGAGGATTTCAGGGGAGGGGATCTCCTGGGGGGTGTTTGAGGCGCTGTCGATGAGGACGAGGCGCGGGTTGCCGAGATCCGCCATGGTGTCGCGGACTTTTTGGAGGATGATCTGGCGGCGGGAATCGAGACCGTCGCCGGGTTTGATTTCCATCGATGCGGAGCGATCGAGCAGCAGCACGACGGTATCGATGGAGCCGCCGCCCCAACCGAGGAGGCCGGAGGCGATGGGGCGCGCTGCGGCAGCGGCGAGAGCTGCGATGCCGAGGGCGCGGCAGGTGAGGATGAGGATGTGGCGGAGCTTTTTCTTGCCGCGTGATTCGCGGGCCGCCTTGAGCAGGAACTGCATGGCCGCCCATTGGATCGTTTTGTGACGACGGCGGTTGATCAGGTGGATCACGATGGGCACGGCGGCCGCAGCGAGAAACCAGAGGAAAATGGGTGAGAGAAAGAGCATGTTTTTAAGCACTAAATCTTAAGCACTAAATTCGAAACGAAGAGGAAGAGGAGAAATGAGAGGTGGGGTTGCTATTGGGAATTGCGGAGAATGGTTGCTAGGATTCGGGTTAGTTCGTCGGACTCTTTGAAGAGGGAGCGGAGAGTGGACTTTGTGGATTCATTTTCAGAAGTTGATCCGAGTAATCGGAGCCAGAGTTTGCTCTCGCTGGCTTCTTTTTTGGAGATTCGAATGCGGAACAAGAAATCGGCTTTTGAGACCGCGTTGTTAGCCTCGGTATAATTCGCTGCGACCGATCCAGAAGAGCGGAGCAACTGATCGACATCAGTCCATTGGACACGCGACCACTTCGAGCCAGCAATGCAGGAGCGCACCGCCAGCGCATACTGGAATGTGCGTTCTTCCAAATTATATTCGGGCTGGTGGTCATCCATTTCTTCCTTTCGAATTGCGTGCGCCAACTCTTTCTCTTTCTCTGCGTTTCGAATTTAGTGCTTAAGATTTAGTGCTTTGACTTGGGGAGTCTCGCGGTTAGGAAATCACGCAAGAGTGGTTCGAGCGGGGTGTCGGTGGTGATGAGTTGGTAGTCGGCGGAGGCGTCGTGGCATTTGGCGCGGACGGTGGTGAGGAAATCGCGGAGGGCGGTTTTGTATTCGTCGGCGATGAGGTTGGGTTCGGCGACGAGGGCGGTGCCGTCTTCGAGATCGACGAAGCGGTGGGGGCGGTCGAACTCGAAGTCGATTTCCTGGGGGTCCATCAAGTGGAAGACCGAGATGTCGTGTTTGCGGTAGCGCAAGTGCTGGAGGGCGTCGCCGAGGGCCGCGGGATCGGTGAAGAGATCGGATAGAATGACGATGAATGCGCGCTGGCCGATTTTTTCGGCGATGGTGTGGAGTGCGGGGAGCAGGCCAGTTTCGCCGGAGGGCTCGAGTTTTCCGAGGGTGGTGAAGAATCGTTCGAGGTGTGCGGCACGACGGCTGGGCGGGACTTCGAGGTGGAGTTTGTCGGTGCAGATCGAGAGGCCGGCGGCGTCGCCTTGATTGACGAGAAGATAGGCGAGGGATGCGGCGATGCGGCGGGCGACCTGAATTTTTGCTTCGCCCTTGCCGGCGAATTTCATCGAGCCGGAGGCATCGACGACGAAGTAGGCGCGGAGGTTGGTGTCCGCCTCGAATTCCTTGATGTAGAAGCGATCTGAGCGGGCGAATGCTTTCCAATCGAGGCGGCGGGTATCATCGCCGGGCACGTATTTCCGATATTCTGCAAACTCGACGGATGATCCGCGGTGGGGCGACCGGTGTTTGCCTGCGACGTTGCCCATCATCGGCACGCGCGACTCGATGGGCAGCGAGCCGAGGCGGGAGAGGAGGTCGTTGTCGATGAAGGAGTGGCTCATTCTTCCCGCATTTCCTTGATGAGTCGCTCGACGATTTTTTTGGAGGTCATGCCTTGTGACTCGGCGGCGAAATTGGTGATGACGCGGTGGGTTAGGACCGAGGAGGCGACGGCTTCGATGTCTTCGAGCGAGGCCATGTAGGCGCCGCGGAGGGCGGCGCGGGATTTTGCGCCGAGGATGAGGTATTGCACGGCGCGCGGGCCGGCGCCCCAGCCGACGGTTTCCTTGATCCACTGTGGGGATTCGGTTTCGCCGGGGCGGGTTTTGCGGACGATTTTGACGGCGTATTCGTAGAGGTGTTCGGGGACGGGGACGCGGCGGACGAGTTGTTGGTAGGCGAGGACTTTTTCGCCGTTGAGCAGGTGGTTTAGAACTTGGCGGGCAGTGCCGGTGGTTTCACGAGCGATGCGTTTTTCCTCATCGGCGGAGGGGTATTCGACTTCGATGAGGAACATGA
>CAYRLT010000177.1:0-2033 GCA_964425095.1 uncultured Luteolibacter sp. | reverse complement strand
GGAGGGGAAGACATTTTACTATGGCCATAGTTACTCAGGGAACCCGGTGGGCTGCGCGGCTGCACTGGCGAGCTTGGATGTTTTCCGCGACGAGTGCGTGTTGGAAAATTTGCCACCGAAAATTTCGCGCTTGAGCGAGCTGCTGGTTGAGATCGCGAAGGCCCCTGGGACCTATGAAACCCGCCAGTGTGGATTGATCGCAGGCATTGAAGTGCGTCGGAGGAATGGAGAGGCTTTTCCGTGGATGTGGCGTGTCGGCGCAAAGATCTGCTTGGCCGCGAGGCGGCATGGGATTCTGACCAGACCTGTTCTGGATACGATCGTCTTCATGCCTCCGCTGTGCGTTACGGTGGAAGAAATGGAAGCCGGCCTGCGGGCGATCCGCGCGGCGACACAGGAAGTCCTGATGCAAGTCGACCCCTGAGGACTATCAAGGATTGCGGCCCGCTTTTTCAGCAAGGATGCCCCTCGCCACCGCTTCGGCGAGCCGTTGCCGGACGGCGGCCGTTTGGATTTTGCGATTCTCCGAGGGGTTGGAAACAAATCCCAATTCGCAGAGCACAGCTGGGCGTTTGTTGTTTTTAAGGACATAGAAACCGCGATTTTTGATTCCCCTGTTTAGAGCACCTGAACTTTTTATGACTTCGCGCTGAATGTTAGCCGAGAGGCGGGAACTGCGGGCGCTGTAGAAGAAGGTTTCCACACCTGAAGGTTTGGCTCGTTTCACCCAATTGTAGTGAATGCTTACAAAGACGACATTGCGGAGGCTGTTCGACTTGGCGACGCGTTGATCCAAAGAAATAAAATAATCTCCCGAGCGCGTTTCCACCACTCTCAAGCCGGATGAGCGGAGAATACGGGAGACCCGGCGAGCCGTGTCCAAGGCGAGCTGCTTTTCAGGAGCGCCATTGACCGCCCTTGCCCCCGAGTCGTGTCCACCATGGCCCGCGTCGATGACCACGGTGTCGAAATATCCAGCAGCCTGCAAACCACGAGGAGAGCGGAAGGTCTGTGTGGTCCCGCAACCTGAAAGCAGGAAAACCGCGAGCACACAGGCGAGGAAGGCCGGAAGCCGGGCGAATGGGCAGTTTGTGCGATTTGATTCCATGAAGTCTTCCCTGCATCCCCTTACGCTGAGGATTGCACACCATAGAAACCGATGCGCGGCAGGCGCAATCATTTTAGTCTCGATTTCATAAATCGTGCGCGGATTGTTGAACCATGTTGGCAAAACGAGTGATTCCATGTCTGGACGTGACCGATGGTCGCGTAGTGAAAGGGACGAAATTCCTGAACCTCCGCGATGCGGGCGACCCAGTCGAGTGCGCGAAGATGTATGACCGCCAAGGCGCCGATGAACTTGTTTTCTTGGACATCACGGCCTCGAGCGATGGACGCGCCACCATGGTTTCGGTCGTTGAACGCACGGCGGAGCAGTGCTTCATGCCACTCACAGTGGGCGGGGGCATTCGAGCCGTGGAGGATTTTCGCACCATGCTTCGAGCCGGAGCCGACAAGGTCAGCGTGAACACCTCGGCACTTCAACGACCTGAACTCATCAGCGAGGCGGCTGAGGCTTTTTGGTCTCAATGCGTCGTGGTGGCAGTGGATGCCAAGCGCGATGGGCCCGGGAAGTGGAGAGTTTACACCCATGGCGGACGCAAACCCACCGAGCGCGATGCCATCGAGTGGATCGTCGAAGCCGCAAAGCGCGGCGCGGGCGAGATTCTCCTGACAAGCATGGATGCCGATGGCACCTGCGGCGGGTATGATTTGCAACTGACGCGTGCCGTCTCCGAGGCCGTGGGAATACCAGTGATTGCCAGCGGAGGCGCCGGAGAACTCCAGCACCTCGCCGATGTGCTGCGCGAGGGACTCGCAGACGCCGTGCTCGCTGCCAGCATCTTTCATTTCGGCAAACACACAGTCGCCGAAGCCAAGGAGCACCTGGCCTCGCAGGGACTGCCGGTGCGGAAACGATTCGACGATTGATCGAAGAACCGGACACGTTATTTTTGAATGATGAACCGAAC
>CAYRLT010000176.1:0-6575 GCA_964425095.1 uncultured Luteolibacter sp. | reverse complement strand
TCCCTCATTCATCAAACGCAAATTGCAGTTCGTCAAAAAACGCGAAAAAATTTCCGCGCTCTACTACCAACGCGCGATCGAATCACTTGGCACCCTCGCCACACGCGCCGCCGAACTCGGCGTGAAACTTGCCATCGAATCACGCTCACGCTTCGAGGACATGCCGACCGAACGTGAAATGATCGCACTGCAAAACCATTTCGCCGACAACCCATGGGTCGGCTACTGGCACGACTTTGGCCATGTGCAACTCAAGCACAACCTCGGCCTGCTCGATCACGCGCAGTGGCTCGAGACGATATCACCGCACCTGATCGGCGCCCACGTCCACGATGTGAAATGGCCCGCATCCGACCACCGCCCACCCTTCACCGGCACACTCGATTACGCCGAGTTGTTCAAATTTTTCCCAAAAAATTGCCCGCTCGTTTGGGAAATCAACCCCGGCCACGATGCCGCAAAAATCAAAGC
Organism: uncultured Luteolibacter sp.; assembly: GCA_964425095.1. Classification (GTDB taxonomy): domain Bacteria; phylum Verrucomicrobiota; class Verrucomicrobiia; order Verrucomicrobiales; family Akkermansiaceae; genus Luteolibacter. The sequence continues at coordinate 6,104 of CAYRLT010000176.1, read as the reverse complement.
CGCCCTCGCAAAATGGCGGGCGCTCCTGCCCGAGTGACCAGCCCTGATCGTTCCAGGAAAGATCCACTCTCAAGTGAAACCTTTCATCGATAAAGATCCGCAATTTATGACGCCGCTGAAGAATCACCGCAAAATGCTCCAGAAACTGACTGTTCTGGCCGCCTTTCTTCAGACATCACTTCTATCAGCCAACGATGCCGCCAGGCTCGCAGCGGAAGTGGCGACGAAGGGCTGGATTGTTTTTCCCGCACGTTCAGAAAAGGGCGATTGGGATCTCTTTCTCATGCGGCCCGACGGAACGCAGAGGCGCAACATCACGAATACACCAGACGCGAACGAATCGTATCCCTTGTTCTCCCGAGACGGCACACGACTTCTTTTCCGGCGGCTCGAGCGTGGCGAATCCATCGACGGCAACGACTATGGACGACAGGGCCTGCCGATGGTTGCTAACAGCAATGGGACGGGCGCCAGGGCGATCGGCGGCGAAGGCGACCTGCCGTGGGCGAGTTGGAGCCTGGATGGAAAGGAGTTCGCCTGCCTGTCGATCAAAGGCGTCACGTTCGCCGATGCCATGACTGGCAAGGTGAAGCGCACCTTGAAACGCAGCGGATTTTTCCAACAACTCACATGGTCGCCGGATGGCACGTGGCTCAGCGGAGTATCGAACTCGTTCGGCACCGCATGGAGTGTCGCACGCATGAATGTAAAGTCCGGCGAGACCAATGCCGTGAGCACCATCGACAACTGCACGCCCGATTGGTTTCCTGACTCCAAACGAATGATCTTCTCCAACCGCCACGCATCCGACGTAGCGCATGGCAAAACCGGCTGGACCCAACTCTGGATGGCGGATGCGGATGGGAAAAATCCTCAATTGGTTTATGCCGAGGATGGCCGTCACGTTTATGGCGGGCACGTTTCGCCCGATGGGAGATATGTGCTTTTCACCGGCAATCCGAAGGAGGACGGCGATCCCGCGAATGTCGGTGCGCCGATGGCGCTCATTCGCCTCGCCGACGCGCCGATCATCGGTGGAGACAGCGCCGTGCTCCGCAAACTTCACCCGCAGGCGAAATCCGGCCCGGTGCTCGCACTGCCTAACGGATTGGAACCCTGCTGGACACTCAGCGAAATCCCCGCAGGGCAGCCATCCCCGCCAAGCGATGCAGGCGCGGTTTCCAAACTCGCCGCCGAAGCGGGAACCAAAGGCTGGCTCGTCTTCAGCAGCAGGACCGACCGCGGCGACTGGGATCTGTTCTGCATGCGCCCGGACGGCAGGGATCGCCGCAAGTTCATCGACATGCCTGCATTCAATGAAGGCGGGGCGCGCTTCTCGCCCGATGGAACGCAGGTTCTGTTCTATCGGTTACCCCAGTCTGACGAGCTTCAGAACAACGAGTATGGCCGCGGTGAGTTGGTCATCGCCGGGTCCGACGGCAGCGCGCCGGTCGTATTTGGCAGTGGCTTCTCCTGGGCCACGTGGAGCCCCAATGGGCGGCAAATCGCATGCCTCGCGCCCAAGGGCATTCAGATTGTGGACCTCGCGAGCCGCAAGATCGTCCGCGAACTGCCGCGCAAAGGCATTGTGAGCCAGTTGAGCTGGTCGCCAGACGGCAAGTGGTTCACCGGCACCGCGGATCATTTGGGACCGTTTTGGAACATCGCGCGAATGGATGCCCGGACCGGTGATATCGCGGCGGTCAGCGAGATCGATCGCTACAATTGCACGCCGGATTGGAGCCCCGACTCGCGGCGGATCGTCTATGCGCGCGGCATCATCCCCGAGAAACCCGGGAGGGCGGAACTGTGGATTGCCTCACTCGATGGCAGGCCTCCCCAACCGCTCTACGCCGAGGAAAGTCACCACATCTATGGTGCCTGTGCCTCGCCGGACATGAAGCATCTGATATTCACCCGCCATGTGGGTGATGCCACCCGGATCGAACTCAAGGACACCACCATGGCGATCATTCGCTCCGTGGATACTCCCATGCGGGGCGACGACGGCGAGTTCTTGCGCAAGCGACTCCCCAATGCGCGGACATCACCACGCCTCGACCTAGGCTCCGGCTGGGAACCCTGCTGGACTTCGATCGATCTATCAAAACCGCCCAAACATTACTGAATGAACTATTTCCCGCCGATGAAGAACTATCTTTCTCATGTTTTTGCCGGATCAGCAGTTCTCGCTCTCTTGCTTTCACTGTCTTCCTGCGGAAAACCCTCCGGCGGTTCCAACACCACCGACGATCTCGCTCTAACCAGAAAAGGCACGGTGGAAGTCACCGCGAAACTGGTGGAAGTTCCCGAGGGCGCGGTCTTCAAACGTGAACTTTATGACTACGCGACCATCCTGAAATACGAAATCACCGCCGTGCATCGCGGAGCGGTCGCCCAAGGCGCAACGATCTACATCGGTCATTACAACCCATGGAAACCAAGGGCCGAAGCTGCGGACAAAAAAGTGAAGAACATCGGCGGCACGCTGGGCCAGTTCCGCTCCGGCGACAGCCACCGAATGGCGCTGGAGGTGCCGATCGATGACCATTTCGTGGGCGGAATCGTGAACAAGTATTTCGGCAAGGAAACCGGCCCGCTCTACTGGGCGGTGTGGACGAACTCCGCGAACTGAGCGCATGGTTTTCACGAGTTATCTATTCGTCTTCTATTTCCTGCCGCTGGTGCTGGCGGGATACTACGCGCTGCCGGCGCGTTCGGCATGGCGAAATGCGTGGCTCCTACTCACGAGTTATGTGTTCTATGGATGGTGGAACCCGTGGTTCGTATGTCTGATGATCGGCGTCACCGCGGTGAACTATCTCTGCGCCCTGTGCATCGCCCGGCCCGGCGCGACCCAGTGGCAGCGAAAATGGGGCATCACCACGGCCGTGGCCCTCAGCCTCGGGACGCTTTGTTTCTTCAAATACCTCGTCTTCGTGCAAACGAACCTGAATCACGTGCTCACCGCGTTCGGTGCCGATGGCTTCCGCATCTGGCAAGTGGTGCTGCCGATCGGCATCTCATTCTACATCTTCCACGCGCTGAGCTACGCGGTGGATGTCTATCGGGGAACGGCGCGGGTGGCGCGCTCATTCCCGGACTTCGCCTGTTATATAGCCCTGTTTCCGCAGTCGGTCGCCGGGCCCATCATCCGCTACAACACCGTGGAGCACGACCTCCGCGAGCGGTCGCACACCACGGCACGCTTCGCATCGGGTGTAACGCTGTTCATTCTGGGATTCGCCAAGAAAATGCTGCTTGCCAATCCGTTGGGGACCGTGGCGGACGCGGCGTTCGGCGCGCAGTCGCTGGGAACCGCCGGCGCGTGGTTCGGTGTCGTCGCCTATGCCTTGCAGATCTACTACGACTTCTGCGGTTACTCGGACATGGCCGTGGGCCTCGGGCGGATGTTCGGATTCGAGTTCATGAAGAATTTCGACTCTCCCTATCGCGCCGACAGCATCACCGATTTCTGGCGGCGCTGGCATATCTCGCTGAGCACGTTTCTGCGCGACTACCTTTACATTCCGCTAGGCGGCAACCGCGGCACCACCGCACGCACCTATGCGAATCTTGCCATCGTGATGCTGCTCGGCGGCCTTTGGCATGGCGCAAACTGGACTTTCATTGTGTGGGGCGCGTGGCATGGCGGCCTGCTCATCGCCGAGCGGTGGGCAGGAAAAGAATCATTCTATCAACACCTGCCGAAACCCGCGCGCATCGCAGTGACCTTCGTGCTCGTGCTCGGCTCGTGGGTGTGGTTCCGGGCCGCCACGCTGCCGGATGCGCTTGCGTATTTCCGCGCCATGTTTGGCGGCGGCGGATCATCCGATATCACCGCCCTGCTCGGAGGCCAGCTTTATGCACCTGGAAACCTTGTGGTGATGGCCGCCGCGGCAGGCTTCTTGTTCGCCGGAAAACAGGCCCACGATTGGAGTGAGGAAATCACGTGGCCGAAGGTCGCCATGGCCTTCCCATTGTTTATGCTTTCGCTGCTCGGCATGTTTTCGCAGGCATCGAATCCATTTCTATACTTCCAGTTCTAATGAAATCCTCCGCAGCCACCCGCACGCTCATCATCGCCTTTCTGACGCTGCTGGTTGCCGTGCCTTTGCTGCAGGCAATCGTGGAGTTGCTGCGCGGCGAAACTCCCGGGGCCATGCGCGTGTTCCGCGAGCGACCAAGCCGCGAATCCCTCGCTGAATTCGAACGCTCGCTGGAGGAAGAGAGTGTCACCGTGCGGACGCTGCGGCCATGGATGCAGGCAGGACAGTTTTTCGCACTGAACGACGGAGGGGCAAAGGTGCACATCGGTCGCAATGGGTGGATGTTCTACACACCGGGCGTGAACACCCTCACCCAGCGCCCGCAACCCGGAGAAAGCACACCGCACGATGCCCTGGCCGCGGTGGCCGCCTATCGCGCCGCGCTCGCCGCGCGCGGCATCCGCCTGATCGTCATGCCAGCCCCTAACAAGGAGAGTGTCTATCCGCAGTGGCTGTCCTCGCACTCGGAACCGCCCAAGCGCATCATCAATCCGGAAACGCGGGCCTTTTTCGATGGCTGCGCCGCCGCCGGCGTTGAGGTGGTGGATCTTTTCGCCTGTTATCGGGAAACCAGTCGTTTTCCCTATTATCTCATGCAGGACACCCACTGGTCGCCACACGGAATAGAAACCGCGGCCCGTGCGGTCGCCGCACGCATCGACAACCGAGGCGAGCCCAGGTTCGAGACACGACCCGCCCCGACCAAGGCACATGGTGACCTCGTCCGCATGATCCAATCGCCCGTCATCGAATCGCAACTTCCCCCTGAGTCCATCGAGGCCGTCCAAGTCCCCGGATCAAGCGCTCCAAACTCTCCGGTGCTGGTGTTGGGTGACAGTTTTTTCCGCATTTTCCAAACCGACGAACCGCGCGACGCCGGATTCATCGCCCATCTCGCGCGGCATCTCGACCAACCAGTTGCTAGTCTGGTAAATGACGGTGGTGCGGCCACGTTGGTGCGTCAGGATCTTTTCCGCCGACCTCAGCTTCTCGCGGACGTGAAAGTCGTCGTCTGGGAGTTCACTGAACGCGATCTGCGCCTTGGCATGGAGGGATGGCAGATTGTCCCGCTGCCGCAAGCCACTTCATCCAATCCACCATGAATTCATATATTATTTCCAACACCGATACCCTCATGAATCTTCCACAGCTTCTACATCGGAGCAAGCAGCTGGAAACTCGCCACATGGCTCCGTCCCGAGGTGAGTAGTGCTAGGAATTTGCTTTTTCATCAGAGAAGGTCATTACACAGTTAGCCGGTCTGGAAAGGGAAAAGGGGGTTGTCGTTCACCCCATCAAACCTCCATAAAAAATACTACCATTCTCAGCTTTTTCTCTTTTTTCTCTTGACTTAAATTTGGGGGGGGTAGCGTAAACGCCAGTTTTAGAGCAAAAAAATACTTCTATGACTAGTATATCAAGGAATTCCATCGCATCTTGCACCCTGATTGCTTTGGTTAGTGTTGCCCAAGCATCAACGATTCTACTGACCGACAATTACAGCGCCGGTGGCGTGGGAGCTGACTTCAACAATTCCAATTCCACGACTCAGACCGGCACATTGGCAGCTGTAGCCTACGACATCCGCTTGCCCAGTGCGCCTAACGACGTCGATACTTGGAGAATTCAACATAGCAATTCCGGCCAACTTCTCTCTCTCCCAAGCAGCGCTGCGGGCTTGGCACACAACTTCCAGAGCGATGCCAACGCGGCAAACTCACCGCTTCAAATCAGTTTCAACATCGACGTCGGCAATTGGAACAACTCAACGAACCCGTTGACATGGGCACAATTTAACATTGGCAGTGCTACTAACTTGGCTCCTTTAGACGCCAATGTAGGTTTCGCGACCCTCTTCAGGTTAAACGGGTACACTTCCCAAATTAGCGCGGGCGAAGATATTACCGTTGGATCGGGCCAAACATGGACCGCCAATTCTTTGGTGATAATCAAGCTTTCCGACACAGTCGGTACAGGATCGGCGTTCAATGGAAACGGCACCCGCGTTGCGATGACTATCGACGGCGACACAAAAACCTATGACGTCCCCCAAAT
>CAYRLT010000175.1:0-2264 GCA_964425095.1 uncultured Luteolibacter sp. | reverse complement strand
TGAATGCTCTTGTCGAAGTTCGGCTCCTCTTGTTTCGAAACAAATTCCACGAGGCGGTGGATTTCCTCCTCTGTGACGAGCACACCTTGGGCGCGGGTGTATTTCGAGGTGCCTGGCGGAAGATAGAGCATGTCGCCTTGGCCGAGGAGTTTTTCGGCTCCGTTTTCATCCAGAATAACGCGGCTGTCGATTTTCGAGGCGACTTGAAATGCGATGCGGCTTGGGATGTTTGCCTTGATAATGCCGGTCACAACATCAGCTCGCGGCGTCTGAGTGGCCACGATCATGTGAATGCCGGCTGCGCGGGCCATTTGGGTGATGCGGGCGATGGCGCTCTCGACATCAGCCGGAGCGGTCTGCATGAGATCCGCCAACTCGTCGATAATCACGACGATGAAAGGCATGCGGTCTGGAATGATGAGATCGTCCGAGCGCGGCACTCGCACCGGCGGAGCCATCGGCTCCTCATCGGGGGGCTCTTCTTCGCTGGACTCGAGTTCATCAGGCTCCGCAGAGGGCAACGGGTCATCGAAAGGCGCCGCCGTCTCGCTGGGAGGCTCCTCAAAAACTGCCTCAGGCTCGGCGGCAGAGTTTTCTTTAGCGGCATTGGCGGCACTCTCGGCATCCAGCTCGGCTTGGGATTTCGGGAGCGGGCGCTCGTTGAAGCCGGAGATGTTCTTGACCTTGCACTTGGCGAAAATCTTGTAGCGCTGTTCCATCTCATCCACAACCCAACGGAGTGCGAGGAGCACCTTTTTGGGATCGGTGACGACGGGAGTTATGAGGTGTGGCAGGGAATTATAAATCTGCATCTCGACGACCTTCGGATCGATCATGATGAAGCGTAGTTGCTCCGGCGAGTAGCGGAAGAGAAGGCTGGCAATGATAGAATTGATGCAAACGCTCTTACCACTGCCGGTGGTTCCCGCAACGAGCAGGTGAGGCATTTTGGCGAGGTCGCCGATGATCGTGTTGCCGTAAACATCCATGCCAAGCGCGAGGGGGAGCTTGGCAGAGGATTCACGCCAGACATCCTTTTCGAAGAGTTCACGAAGAGTCACCTTCACCTTTTTCGAGTTTGCAATTTCGATGCCCACGGTGTCCTTGCCGGGAATCGGCGCCAGGATGTTAATCCTCTCGGCGCGCGTCGCGCGGGCGATGTCGCGCTCCAGAGACACGATTTTGTCAACACGCACGCCGACATCCGGGTAAACCTCGTAGCGGGTGATCGTGGGTCCTTTCGTGATCGTGCCAGGGGTCGCCTTGATGCCGAATTGCGCCAGCGTATCGATGATAAGATTCTGATTGTTCTTCAGCTCCTCGCGGTCGAGGGGCTCGCGATCCGTCTCATCCGGAGCATCCAGCAGCTCCGTGCCGGGCATGATATAATTCTCGAAATGGACATCGATGAGACCGGGAGGAAACGAATCCTTCGTGTCGCGGTTGGCGCGGAGTTCCGAGAGCTTTGGCTTTTTGGAGGCGGATGAGGCCGTGGCATCGATGATTTCGGGTTCCGGCAAATCAGCTGGGAAGAGCTCCAATTCCGGCTCGGGTATTTCGATCCCTTTTTTGCGGGCTTTTTTCTCCAGCTTGTCGGCCCTTTTCTCCAGCGCGGCGCGTTCCTCCTCGATGCGTTTATCAGCCGCGAGCATCTGCAACCGCGCCACACGGCGAGCTTCGCGCCAAGCCAGAAATGCCTTCCAGGCGATCCGTCCATCGCGGATAGGATGGGAAGTCAGCGCATAAAGAAGGCTGATGACATAGAGAGCGAAGAGGAGAAAAAATGAAAAGCTCCCGACGAGATTGTAGATGGCTTTCCGTCCGAGCCAGAGCCCAAAGAATCCGCCCGGTCCCTCGATGCGGAGGTCGGATTTCCAATCGGTCAAAAAGATAGGCTGGAGTTGCAGGAGGCAGGCCCCGAGCAAAACCATGAGAATGCCCCACGGGACTTTGTCACGCAGGCGGTAGCCCGGCAGAAACCATTTCGCCAAGCCGTAGCCGATGGTCACCATGGCGAGCAAATAGGCAGCGCCTCCGAAGAAAAAAAGCGAATACCCGGCGAGAAGAGCGCCAAGTGGTCCGCCCAGATTCGGACTTGCTCCGACAGATCGGGCCACGCTGCTGATGATCGGTGCCCAGCCTGGAACTGAACGGGGATCGTAACTTGCAAGCGACGCGAAGAGGTAAATTCCCGAAAATAGGAGCACCAGACCGACAACAAATGCCGGAATTTTGACTGCTGTGGAGCGCTTCGCCATGAAGCG
>CAYRLT010000174.1:0-2286 GCA_964425095.1 uncultured Luteolibacter sp. | reverse complement strand
ACGACGCATTCTGGAACGGAGAAATCACGTCCGGGCCGCTAAATACGGGCTTCGATTACTACTTCGGGGTTCCGCACTCCCACTCGCAGCCGCCTTTCGTCTTCATTGAAAACACCCGCATCTACAAAGGCGATCCAAATGATCCTCTTCGTCTGAACAAGGAGCAGCCCGCCCACTGGAAGCACACGATGAATTCCGGCGGAAGTGCGGGAGCCAAGGCGGCCCACGAAGCCTGCGACATGGACCGGCTCGACCTCACTCTCGCCGAGCGCGCGTCGGACTTCATTGCGAAGCAGACCCAAGACAAGCCGTTCTTCATCTATCTGCCGTTCTACGCCCCGCATGTGCCGATCCTTCCCGCAAAGGAATTCCAAGGCAGCAGCCAGGCCGAGGCCCTCGGGGATTATGTCCAACAACTCGACCACGCCGTCGGAATGGTCATGGAGTCGTTGAAAAAACACGGCTTCGATGAAAACACACTCGTCATCTTCACCAGCGACAATGGTGGCTGCCACATTGTCGAAACCATGGCGCTCGGACACAACAGCAGCGGTGAGTGGCTCGGCCTGAAAACCGACACATGGGAAGGCGGGCACCGTGTTCCCTTCATCGCCCGCTGGCTTGGAAAAATCCCCGCTGACACCACCTGCGACAAGCTGCTCTCGTTAACGGATCTCTTCCCGACATTCGCCGCCGCCTCGGGAATCCTTTTGCCGAAAAACGCCGCGCCGGATGGATTGAACATACTACCCTTGCTTGAGCATCCGGTGGACACCCCTGCGATCCGCACCGAGATGGTTTACTCAGGCCGCGGCCGCGCGCTGCGGAGCGGTGACTGGGTTTATATGCCCTACAATGGCTCCGGCGGACTGTTCGGCACCTTCTATTTCGAAAAATTCGGCTACTCGAACTCCGATCACGACGCCCAAGGCAAGTTGCTGGAAACGGCCCAAGCCGAACAGCTCTACAACCTGGAGGACGACCCGCGACAAGAGCGGAATGTCGCCAACAAATATCCGGAGGTTGCCCGCCAGATGGCGGCGCGATTCGCGGAAATCTCCCGCCAAAACAAATCCCGCTGATCTTTCGATGAAACCACTCCGCCTTCTTGCGGCGCTTGCTTGCGCCCTCACGCCTTCCGCCTTTGCCGCTGGGCAAGCCGTCCCTATCGGCGATCCATCACTGCAGGTTCAAGCCAAAGGAGCGATCCTCGTCGAAAATCTCGACACCGAAATGGGAACCCTCAAAGCCTCCCACTCGGTGCGCACCGTTCCCCAGAAGGGGGATGAACTCACATTCGAAGTTCCGTTCGATACCGGAGCAAAAACACTGATCCTCGAGATTCAGGAAATCCACAACCGCCGAGCGGCGGCCTATGGATACACCGTGTTGATCAATAGTCACGCGGTCTACTTCCGCACCTACCAGGAACTCGGCGCGGGACCGAATCACTTCTTTGTCGAAGTGCCCGTGGATTTGCTGAAAAGCGGGTCGCCGCTCAAGGTCACGCTTCGCCATGAAGGTGGGGGGGCTTTCAGCGTCGCCAAGCTCTGGGTGTGGGAAGACTTTTTCGAAAGCACGGCAAAAGCCGAGCAGGTCTTCAAGCCCATGGGCCTCCTGCTGCCACCTGGCGCCATCAAAATCGATGGCAAGCCGGCAAAACCAAAAACCGATGAGGAGTGGGCGGCCTTGTTCGAGGAGCAAAAAAAACGGTTCGCCGGCCTGAAGGATTACTCGCCCGTCGGCACTCTTGCCTTCGGCGGATCTTACGGTGGACGCGATCCGAAGGAGGGCAACAAATCGCTTCTCCAAGGATTTCGCCTCTCGGGCCTCACCGGCATGCCGGGCGAGATGATGCTCAATGGCCTTGGGTGGTTTTCGGGCCCCACAGGTCCTGATGGCCTCGGCGGCTACTTCAGCGACATCCGCTATCAGAAAACCCAGTTCAATCGCGAGAAAGGCGCGTGGCAGGCGTCATTCCCGAACATTTGGGGGAACACCCCCGCCTACACACTGCGCGACCCGAACATGAATGCGTTTCTCGAAAAGCGCTTCCAACAAATGATGGCTGGCGCTCCGGAGGAACTGGCGCGGCTTCGCCTGGCGGGAACGCCCTCTCAGCCGATCCTCATCCGCGAATTCGCTCCCGCAAGTGGTGAGATCACCGACGAAATTGTCCAAACCGCCGCGAAGGACGGCGTGAAACTCGATCCCACCGATGGCATGAGTTTCGAGGAGCGCATGTGGATGCATGCCGACACGCTTCGCACCTGGCAGGAATACGCA